>JAOUKW010000456.1 GCA_029882335.1 Candidatus Heimdallarchaeota archaeon
TGTTATAACTTGATTTACTTTATCATTTATTTGATCAAATTTAATAATATCAGTTGCCTCTACACCTGAATCTCTTAGTTGATTAAGTTCATCTACCAAGGCAATATAATTTTCTTTACCGAGTTTAAATTGAGAATTTGATAAACTTTCCACTTGAATTATTGCATTCAAGAGAGCTTCTTCCCATTTAATTCGATAATTATCCCATTCTTTTGATTTATTTTTCCCTTCTGTGACTATTCCAACAAACCTTTCTTTTATTTCATTGATATTAATTAAGGTTTGATCTGGACTATTTTCCAACTCATTTTTATAATTATTAATTTTCAGTTTCATATTTTGTAATTGAGAACCCATACTTTGTTGTATAGAGCTGTTTAAATTTATTATTTCTGCTTCTAATGCAAGAATTATTCCTCTACATTGATTTTTTACATTTTCCAATCTTATTTTTTCTCTTCTTCTAGCCTCTAATAAAGCTTGTAATCTTCCGTTTCCACTCATATATTTAATCCTCCGAATAATTTTTGTAAATTTTCACTGAATACAAAATCATAGGTCTCTGTATCTATTGAAAATGTAACCACCGAAGTTTTGACGAAATCCTTTAGATTTTCATCTTTTTCTATCCAATCCTTAAATTTATCATTTGATATAAGAAATGCTCCTTTGTTATATGCACTTATTAAAGAAGCTCTGTCATCGCTTTCTCCTGAAGGTGTCTCAATAATTTTATTTTGCTTCTTTAATTTCTTATATCCTTTTAAATCATCAATCCAATAACTCATTGCTTTACTTACAACCACTTTGATTTGTTTGATCTTGTATTTTTTCTCTATTACATTAATTAAGTTAGTTATGTTTTTTAATTTACCAATCAATACGCCATCTGAATTAACCTCTGTCACACTAGTTCTTGCTACATTGGGACCATCAATATAAATAATAATACTTTGTAAATTTTTCTCTCGAGCCTTAGTTTTTATTGTATTTAGTTGTTTTTCTGAAATTCCCATGAGTAATATTGATGTTTCATTTTCGAAATTATTTAATTCATCAATTGGTAATGATTCTAATACTTCTTGGGCATTGATTTTTAATATGATATTTGATTCTATCAACCTCTGTAAAATAAGAATTGTATCGCGAGTCTTGTCTTTTTTGTAATTCTTATTATGCATTAATTCAAGGATACTATTTCTGATTATTTCAATAATTGATGGAATTAAAATACGCAGTTGTTTAGATTCTTCTAAGAAATTTAGTATTTGATCGAGGTTAATTTCCTTATTAAACACAACTTTTGAAAATTTCATTTTCAATGCCTCTTGTCCTATAGATTTCCAAAGTTTCGTTTTTTCTAAATCAAATATTATTTTTGGTAATGAAATCTTATTGAATCCCCATCCATCATTAAACATTGGAATTTTTGTATTAATCAGTTTAGAAAATAAGGTTTTATCCTCTGTAAAATCGATAATATTGATAATAAGAGATAAATCATCTTCACTATATCTTTTTAGATTTTTATTTACTTTCTCTCTTATATTATTTTTGAGTAATGATTTAATTTTATCTGGTAATAATTCTTCAGATTGAATTAATTTGTTAATCTCCGCCAGTTCTAAGTTGTTCATGATGGAATCTAGATATTCATTACAATACAAAATGTAATCGGGAAATTCAATTAATTCTCTAAAGGATGTAAAAATAGATGTAAAATAACCTTTTAAGATATTTAGAACTCTTATAAATAGATCTAATTCTTCTATTCCTTTATATTTATCAATTTTGGATAATAAGCTTGAAATAATCTGCTTGTCTTCAAATTGTGTTTTAATAAAATCTTGATGTTCAATTAATTCCTCTATAGAGAGATTAAGGTTATTTAAGAGCTTATCACTAGTTTTTACTCGGCCATTCACCAAAATATTCCAAGTTTTCAGCTTTTCAATTGCATTAGGCATTTTAATTATATTTTCCAATAATTCTGACTCTTCTATTAAACCTAACAAATATGAAAGAAAGTATTTAATTTCACTATTGGCTAGTTCATTAATGATTGTTTGGAAATTGTTGATGATGGCTTGATAGTGTGTATTTTTTGTTGAACTTAGAATTAATATGTTTTTATCATTGTGATCATTAATAGTAAATAATTCAATGCCTTTATTATCCCTCAATTTTAATAAACCCGGCTGTTTAGAAATAGTAAATTGTTTTTGATTTATATCTACGGTTAAATTGAGTGGAATACCTAATTTTGTTAAATTTGATTCATGTGGTGTCTCAATATTAAATACAATTGATTTTTCATTAATAGTTACATCTATAAAATATTCCAAAATTGAGAGATTGGATTTAATATACTCTCTTAAATCGTTTGTCAAATTATATCCGATGAATGGACCTTTATTATTCAAAAATTGTTGTAAATAATCATTTATATTTGAAATAATCAATTTCTGAGAAATTTCTATATTATCCGCAAATCCAGTCATATCATTTAATGGTATTGAATATGAGATGTCTATGTATTTATCGATATTAATTAAAAATTCTTCATTTGCTTTCGAGATTAATTTTTTATTCTTATTCAAATTTGATTTTTTACATTTTAATTCAAACCATGGTTTCATCTTAATGATATTTACATCAAAAATTTCCTTTACAAAACCAAATTTAATTAATTGTTCATTTGAATTATGTTGTGTTATATATTCTCCTTCTTTAATCCCATAGAGATTGTTTATTTCACTATCTGAAATCATAATATCCGTCTCTTGATGTTGATACGTCAAAGTCTTATCATATTGAAAGGAAATTTTTTTCTCCCAGTAATCTCCCCATAAGTTTCTATAAAATTTAATATCTTCATCTCTTGGTTCTGTAGGAATCTGTTCTTTGAGATATAAATTTAATCCTCTTTTAGATAAACTTATCTGATCTGGGTTTATTAATTCCCATCTTAATAAATCATTATAAACCACTTCTAAAAATTCAACTTTGTTTATCCCTGCTTGATCTGCAATTAATGGTAAATCAATAGTTTTGATATCATGTATCGCAGTCATAATTAACCATTCAATTAGCGTGATCTTTCTAGTTTTTTCAATTTGTAAATCGAAGGGAACCATTAAATGAGGTATTTTTATTGATATATCTTTTAATTTCATTTAACTATTCTCCATA
>JAOUKW010000457.1 GCA_029882335.1 Candidatus Heimdallarchaeota archaeon
AAGAACAAAATAAATGAACATAATGGAAGTATATGGGGGATCAATGCTACCCATACTTTCAGATGGTCAATGGTTATTAATTCGAAAAATAAAATATTATCAAAGAGATCAAATTATTGTTTTTAAGGTTAATGGGAAATTAATGATAAAGATAATTGTTGGACTTCCTGGTGATATAATTACTATAAATGGTAAGACTTTAAGAATAAATAATCAAATTTACACCAATTATTTTTCATCAACCCAGCTCTCAATCGAAATTAGTTTAGATTCAAATCAATTATTTGTAATAGGTGAAAATCAAGATCTTAGTATTGATAGCCGCAAATTTGGTCCTATAGATATATCCACCGTTATTGGGTCTCCTGTAATTTCTGTTTGGCCCTTGCAACGAATTGGTAAACCACGATATCAAATTATGTCAACTTAATAGAACTAATTCAAGTTGTTTTTAATGCACTTTTATAAATATGAATTAATGAATTTTAATAACTTCTTCTCACCTGATGTTGAATCAGGTATAGAATTTGACCCTGGAATATATGAACATAAACTAGCAAAATGGAATGCATTTGATAATATAACACCTGATAGTAATTTGGACTTCATGTGTCTAATACCCCTGTATTTAGGTGTAATATCAAATGGACTCACTAGATGAAATTTCTAGTGCTGCAGAACCAAAATTAATCACTACTCGATGGCGGGATATAAAAACTGCTATCTATGAATTAGCATCTATGCATGATAAAGAACTTGTTTTTCGTGCATTGATAAAACATCGTGAAAAACATACTGCAGCACCTACACTTACAGAAATTACTAATTTTACCGGTTATGATGTAGCAATTCATACCATACAACGTTGGGATTGGATTCCACAAGTATCTAATGCAAATAATCTCGATATTGATTGTTTGGAAATTGGTAGGTATGGAGCTGAATTAATGGCTCTCCATACATTACGAGAATCCATAAAAAACGAGTTATTGATTTGGAATGGTGAGGAATTGATGGAAACTGAACGAGGATTAAAACATTTTCAAACATTGAATTCATTTAACGTTGATATTACTGGATCAAGAATGGATATTGCTAAGAAAAGATTCTCACAAGGTCGCTTATCAAAATCACAAAGACGAATGGATCCTGTCAATAAGATACCACTAGTTAAAAGGTTATATTGGGAAAATTCAATATTAATGTTATTACGAGCACCTTTGCCATTTTATCAGGCAATGCAAAATTTGTCAAGTGATGAATTAGCCACATTAATTGATATTCATACCATTATTCTTAATAAAAAGGGAAAAGAAAGTACTGATTTGGTGAAATTAAAATTAAATAAAGGTACTAAACAAGCAGACGTATTGAAAAAACTAGATTCAAACTATTTGGATCATGAAAGGAAACCCAAATTTGTTGCATGTGTTCAATCTACTGCTGAAGATGAGACTAAACTCGAGTTTCACCTTGGACTTGGTGCATTAACCATGTTTACCATGTTTCTATTAGGATTTGATAGGGATCATTTGGATAAAAAAGCTAGACGAGCTGAAGAGGCGGTAAAAGAGGTAATTGAACATTCCGGTTGGTGGAGAGTTGTTGAATCAAATATCGATGTTATTCCTGAAGATGGAGAAGTAATCACTGAAATTGATATTTTGGCACAATCGACTAAAAATATAGAGGAGTTTTTAGCCATTGAAGTAAAGGATTTCTCATTTTGGAGAGGTTGGGTTTGGGGTCATGGAGCTGATTTGAGAAGGAAGTATTACCAAAAAGCAGTTGATAAAATATCGATTAAAGAGTCATTTTTAAAGGAAAAGTATAACTGTAAATCTCTTAAATCGATTATAGTTACAAGTATTCCAGAACCATTAAATTATCTACAAGAAGTGCCATTAATTTATTTATCTGATTTAAGTGAAGAATTATCAAAGCTTTCTGGAGTTCAATATTCACCCAGAAAACGACATACATCTAGTAACTTTTTAATTCGATATTTTAACAGAATTAAACAAGATTATGAAAAATCGTTTAAACTTCATCAACCCTTGATCGATAGGGAACATGAAATTCAACGAATAAATAAGGAAATTGAAAGTTGTAAAGATGAGTATGATCGTGTATTAGATGTTTATAATCGTTTGAAATCAGAGTGTGATACTTTGCTTGTAAGTGAAAAATTGGCCTCTAAGCGTCTTCTTAAAGATACTGGTGATAAGCATTATCAACTTGAAGAAGAACTCATTCATATACGGACAAAGATTAAAAAGATTAACAGAGATCGAAAATTAAAGGCAATTAGTTTAAAAGACTTAAAGACCAAATATGAAACTTTGAAGGATAATTTATTAAAAGAAAAGAATGAAATTGTGAAAATAAATAAATCAATTGAACGATTTCTCTCCCCACGTATATTTTGATTTGTATGAAACTTTCAGAAAAAGCTGAGCAAATTATTAGTCGTTTACAAACTAAATATCCAGATTCAAAAGTTAGTCTAAATTTTTCCAATCCCTATGAATTGCTGGTTGGGACAATTCTATCTGCACAGGCAACTGATAATAGTGTAAATAAGGTACTTCCTGCATTATTTCTGAGATATCCAAACATCAAATCACTTTCAGAAGCTACACCTGATGAAATTAAGCCATATATACAAAGTATTGGATTATTCAATAATAAATCAAAATTTTTAAGTGAAATGGCAAGATTTGTCATGGAGAACCATAATGGTGAAATACCAAAGGTTATGTCTGAGTTGATAAAACTTCCTGGAGTTGGAAGAAAAACCGCAAATGTTGTTATGGGTAATGGGTTTGGAATTATGGATAGTGGTATTACTGTGGATACTCATGTAATAAGATTAAGTCAAAGAATGGGTTTAACGAAATCTACTACAGCAGATAAGATTGAAAAAGATCTAATGAAGATTATACCAATTGAAAATTGGGTATCATTTACTCCATTATTTATTGATCATGGAAGAACTATCTGTGGTAGGAGCCCAAAGTGTAATGATTGTCCTGTATTTGAAATTTGTGATTATTTTCTTTCTTTATAATTTAAGTACTGAATTCAAGTAAAGTCCAATTTGCAGGGGATAAGCCCAAGTTCATGAAATATTTGAGTAGTTCTGTATCCTCATTGGTTACAGTTGTTCTTATTTTATTTATCCCTAA
>JAOUKW010000458.1 GCA_029882335.1 Candidatus Heimdallarchaeota archaeon
TGGGAATATTTGATTTTGTACTGGGTGCTGCATGAATATGATAGCCAACATGATATAAACCAAACTCGTCCTAAACGAGCATAATCACAATTTTTAGCAAATTTGTCATTAGAATCAGTTTTGTAGCTCTTTCACTCCATGCTTGAACATAAGTTGAATCTATGACAATATGTCTCCCTAAAACAGTGCAATTACTATTAAACAGTCAGATAATGTCGTTAAATAGCTTTCCAGTTGATAGTAACCCAAAATTTTCTAAAATTTTGACAAGATGGTCATTGATGGCGCATATTCATCAAATCCACATGTTATAAAATTGTTGATATGTATCGAAGATAGGATACAAACTCACTAGGATGTAAATTTCCTTGATATTTAGCGGCAAAGTTGATCTTAAAATGTGTTTAGGTTTGTAGAATCTTCAAACAAAATGTGGTTGATCCCAGCCACATTTGGTGGCAATACTATCGAGCTCAAACAAAATTGTTTTGGCTAAGAATTTAAAAATTAGATGTACAAGTAATTTTTGTCTTTGCATTTTGGTCAATTCAAAGTCTAATTACCGGCTTTTTTAATCTTTGGTACAAATTAAGTGTGTACTAGAAAGAAGTAAAATTATCTAGAAAGAATAAATGATTAATTGAAGTCAAGATAGGAGGGATCGATCGAAAGGATAATTTTGCATAATTTTAAATTAGATTTGTCTTTTACCTCACGAATTTAATTTAAATATCAAAACTATAATTGGGATATTGAAATATTAATAAATTATTTTTTGGAAATGTCTACATATCAATATAATAATGTCTTTTAATTGAAGAAGAAAAAAACAAAATATGGGTTTTCCTTTAATTGGTAAATTTATTGTAAAACTTTTAAATAAAATGAATTATACAATAATTCCTTTAGATAATCTAGATTTTTTTGAAAATTATGATTTATATTTTGAACCGTCTGATGAAATTCTAGTCTTTGATGTAGGTGCATATCATGGAGATTGGGCATTGAATTTCAAAAATAAATTTGCAAATGCGAAAATCTTTTGTTTTGAACCACTTAAATCTAATTTTGAAGTACTAGTAAAAAAAACTAGTAAAACAAATAATATAATCACTATAAACAAAGCCATATCAAACGAAACAGGTCAAAGTACATTTCACATTACCAAAAATAAATATTCAAGCTCTCTATTAGAGCCAAAAGATGAATTTTTTAATGGAAACATTGAAACAAGATTGACTACAGTAGATACTATTAATTTGCTTGATATCATAATAAATGAGAAACTTGACCGAATTAATTTATTAAAAATGGATATTCAGGGTATGGAATTTAAAGTATTACAAAATTTAGACGAAAAAATAACAATGATTGATTTAATCTACATAGAAGTCAATTTTCAACCTCAGTACCAAAATTCAGAAACTTTTTTTGAGATAAATTCATATCTTGAAAGCAAGAATTTTCAATTTTTAAATCTTACTCATGTCAGAAAAGATAGAGGAAAAGCCATTTTTACAGAAGCTCTTTATGTTAATAAACAAAAAATGTTGACATAGCTCATATGATAATCTTTAGATTTATTAATTTACGGTGTTGCTCAAATGAACAAATCTCTTTCAAACTTAATTTTTCAATTGATTTAATAAAACAAACTGAAGTTTGTCCATAAATTCCTAAACTAATTTCTCAACCTCCTTAATCGATTTTTGTGGTTATACCACAAAAACTGACACAACAAGGATTTATGCTTGCTGTGTTCAAGTCGATCTCTGATAATTGGATACTGAAGTTTTATTTCTCCAGATACATGCTCAACCTCTGCTCTAAGGAAACTTTGAGTGTTTCTTTTGTAGATTCCAGGATATTTTTCTGGTATCTTACTTGAAATTCCATAAAACTATATTTACCGCTGATTTTTGAGTTGGATTTGCATGGGATCATCGGTGTGATCCCCTCTTGATAGCACCAACCAATTATTTTTTCATCCCAGTAGGCCTTATCTGCATGGAAAAGTCTGATTTTTTGGATCAATCGCTCATACACACTTAATAATAGTGGACCTAATGCCTTGGAATCAAATTTGTTGATATCCGAAAGATGGATTCCAACAATTGCCCTACTTGGTAGGGCAACTGCAAGATGGATTTTACGAAACATCTTGGAATTCTTGGAAAGAAAACTACGCTGACATTTGATAAATCTCCAAATTCTCCCTGATCTAATCTCATACCCTGAGCTATCAGCCATTAATCTTCAATATTATGATTTGAATCCTGAAAACCGATCTTACGTATCCAGCTACTCAAGTTTGTCTCTTTAAGCTCAAGCCGCGTTTGATGGAACGTGGATTTACTAGGAATTGATTTAACAAATCCCTCTTCAATTAAAAATTCGCAATATGTAAGTTTAGGGGGTAAATCCCTCCAAATAATATTATTGGCTCGAGAAAATACACAAATTGCAACTAAAACCAATTTCAGACCAATTCTTGGTATGCCATCTTTTCTTATTTTTTTTGGCTCTAGGAATTTGCGCTTAAGAATATATTCATTTGTGATTATAAACTCTTTTAGTACGTGAGGATTGATGGTTTGTGTTGGTATCACTAGCCAATATCAACCCTCATTTTTTATATCTAGTTCAATTCTAGCTCAGACTAATGAATCAAATCTTAATTTCTGATAAATCAGAAATTATTGAGCCTTTCAGCTCAATGTTTTATATTATAATTTTTGGAAAAGCTTAACTTCCTTATATCAATTAGTCTTTCACTAAATTTATCATATGGATTGTTTTGTAAGCATTAATAATAAAGATCTGTTGTCATTTCAATATGCAATTTATTTTTTTCAATATAAATTTTAAACAAAGATACTATAACCTGTTTTCTCCAAATTTAGGAACATTAATGTAAACCTAAGTAATAGATGAGTGATAATTTATAGAAAAACAATTTACATAAGTTTGTTATTGATTACTTTTGGTACTTCTAATGATAGTAAGCTTAGACCTGTTCAAGTGTTCTTTCAACAAAATTGCATCACAACTATGCTTTCCAATATGTATCCAAACTCATACCCTCATAATAAAGTATTTTAGGGGATTTCCTTTGAGATCTGTCTTTGTAGAATGAATAACTTAGGATTTACCTGCTTCCTGTATTATTTTTCTGTTTTTGGTTGAT
>JAOUKW010000077.1 GCA_029882335.1 Candidatus Heimdallarchaeota archaeon
ATGGAAACAACTGATAAGAACGTATTTTATACCAGAGAATATTAACAAATTACTGATTATAACGGGGAAAACGACGTATGTAGTATCTAAATACGACCGGTCAGTTGCAAATAGAATAAGTAATATCCTTCCCATTTGTTTTAATCCTATGACTAGGTATACTCTCAATGAGACTATCAAGTATTTATATACATACTTCTATGTTTAGTCAGGAAATTTCTTTTTATATTCATTATTTTACCCTTCATAAAACCCAATTACAACAATAGTACAGGTAAAATATCCACCGATATTCTCTTTGAATAAATAACCGTAGTACTACTCAAATCTCTCATCCCCACCCCTCATTCAATAATACATCAACAATATCTTTTTCCCCCCAATCAGTTCCGTTCACCTCCTCTTTTAAATAAAATTCAAGTCTATTACATTCCATTATTGTTTGGTTTCTCTCTATAAATTGGTTTATCAAAGTTGGACTATTTCTACCCAATACTTTTACTTGATTTTGTGCATTATCTGGAATTAAATATCGTTTTGAGTAATTCTCAGGAATGATTATTTTACTACCAATCAACATGAGATCAATGTTTTTCATGAATTCTAAACTCGGTAGAGTAGCTGTTCTAATAACCAATCCATTAAGAATATCAATCATCTTATTATCTTCTAGACCCAGTATATTCAGATCAAGATCTATAATTAATTTTGATGTCATCTCATTTTTCAGGGATAGAAATAATAGTGTCAATACCTGTTTTGATAGTGGATCTAATTGAGTTACATCGATTAATACACGTGGTTGATTATTTAATTGAAGTAAAGTATCTGAATCTGAATTGAATATAGCAAGAGTAAATATCCTTTGTAAATTCATTCTTTGTTTCTCATTAATTATCAATTCATTCCAGATATCATCTTGATCATCTGTTAATTGTCGAATGGAAATGATATCATAATCTCCCGTCAAAACCTCATCCAATACCAGTAGCAATTTATCTACATGAGTGACAAGCTGATAATAGCTAAGGAGTTTAATGAATTCAATCATGAGGTTTCTATTCTTTCTGAATAATTGCAGTAAATTAATTGATAGAGAATGAATGTAATAATATGAATCACCGAGTTTTTCTATGGTATCACGGTTATCTGATAGTACGATTGAGTCGTTGAAATATGGATTGTTTATGAATTGGATAAATTCGTTCGACTGATCCCTGGGAAAAATACACATTGCTAATCGAAAAGATTTGAATGTAACTTCTCCCCAGTTATTCCAGCCTAAAGTGTATCCATCTATACATTGGGGAGGTACATCTATCAGAGGAAAATTAATTTCATAGATTTCATCTAATATTAACGGTATTAAATCTCTTTCCAGAATAGATATTTCTAATCCTTCATTAAATAATTTATCAGGTATTTCTTCATATTTTAGGCATACACCAAATTTATCTCTATATAGAATACTACTGGAATGCTCGTTGATTTTATCCACTCTAATATTTTTCTTTATTAATTCCTCGAGTATTGATTTATCAATCACCTCTTCTACAAGAAAGAATAAATATCTTTCATAGTATTCACCAGGTTTTCTAACCAATTGAAGTGTAATATTTTCATATTCTTTAACCTCATCAAGAATTTCTTTTAATATTCCTCTTACTGTTTTATGATAATCATTCAATAGTAATTGTCCTTTATCATCAAAGGATATTGGATAACTGTTGAGATAAGCAGGATGATAAACTTGAATATTAATATTTGCTACTACGTAATTATTTTCCAATGAGTGATTAAATGTGTTGAATTTATCTCTTATCTGTTTGTAAAGCACAGTAAGCCTTTTACTAATCATGATCAATACAGAAGATAGTTTCGACTTCGTATCCATTGCCTTTCCTAGGGATTGATCGTCACCTACGCCATTTACACCGGATTTAATCGTTACTGCATCAGATTGTTGATTCAATGAATCTGTATTCATCGGATCAGTACCAGATGGAGTATCATCTACTTCATTTATTTCTTCTCTTATTTCTTCATCTATTTCTTCTCTTATTTCTTCTTTTACTTGTCCTCTTCTTTTTGATATCATCGCCAGTAAAGATTGTTTATAAATACCTAGTCGGGTAAATGCCGATGAATGGGTTGTTTTTATCTTTTTAATTGATTTGACATCAAACAAGTTCTTCTGTTGATAATCCTCTTTTGTACTAATATCGGATTTTATAATCTTAAAAATATCTGAGATTGATGGTTTTTCCTCTGTTGTACTTGAACTTACCTCAGGAGTAAGATCAAATGCATCTGAATTATAGGTAATCCGGTAAACTTTTCCCTCAAATATAAATACAGGATTATTTATCTCTGTTTTATAATTAAATTCCCTTTCCAAATACTCGTGTTCATTTGTAGACAACACTAATTTAGCATAGTCTCTATAGATAAACATATCCGGGGAATGAATACGAAATATAAATTTCACCCCCAGATTGAGTTGGTGTATTAAGTATATGATATTATTAGAGAAAATAAACTCACTTAGGACTACGTCATCAACAATAACCAGTTTAATCTTATTATCTAATGTTTTTATTATCTCACTCCGATGTAACATTAATAATAATGAAAATATAACTCCCTTGTTAGTACTATTCAGATATATGCTTTCATCGTACGGAATTAATGGTTCATTATCCATCAAATCCCAATCCTGGTATTGTAGTAATTGAGTTAGAATAGCAACTTTTTGAGTATTATCTACTGGCATCTTCAACGTTGCCAATGGCTTATTAATTAATTTGGATATCAGTTGATTTATGGTCAATTCATTAATACAATCTTTATCTATTGTTTTCTCATAATATTGAAGTAATCTAATAAATTCTGTTTTAAAATCACTTGTTAATTTGAAGTGGAATACAATATCAAAAATCGATAGTAAAATATCCTTCCAATTTTTATCTAATCCCAGAAAATCTAATTTATGCTGAGTTTCCTGATTATTATTACGTAATATTACCGTTTTATTCCCCTCATTTAGTTGTGTGATATAATCTTCCACCTCGTAATCACTACCTGCAATAAGTATTTCAGGTAATTCATCCATTTTGAAGGGGATATTATTTACCTCAGTAATTATCTGGAATAATTCCAATCCATCACGATAAAATAAAAATTCATAATCTCTTGTCTTATTAACAGAAGAGAATAACAAACCGGGAAATGTGATAAAAGGTTTCAACTTTATCTGTTCCACATTATATGCTGGTTTATTTTTGTATATTCGAACTACGCTTTTTAAATTAATATGTTTGTAGAAATCAAGTATGGAATCAAAGGTAAATGTCTTCATGATATTTTTTCTCTCTACACTCAATGAATTGTGGTTATAAACCTGAGAGCGTTGTTCTATTATGATATAATAACCTGATTTCTTTCCTCTATTGCAGATTACAATATCACAATTATTATTTATCAATGATGATAAAATCCGCTTGGTAAAAATACTATATGCCAAAACTCTACGATCATTACTAACCACTGGATATCTGGTTTGCATCTTATTTAGTTTAACTCGATGATGATCCGGTAGGCTATCTTTTACTAGAATTGAATTAAAATCCACTGGCTCAATCCCCACTATACGAATGAATTGAAAATGAGTTTCATTGAATAAAAATACTCCTTTATCCGTGATATAATACTCAGTCCAAATCATATGCCACTCCATTATAATAATTCACTGGATAATTTACCGTGTTTTATCTTACTAGAAGAAGATTTAACAAAGTAAATCATCAATATATACAGTAATATAGCTACATAAAATGCATTTTTTGGTGTATGATGAACCAACTTGTAGCGTAGAGGGATCTTATCTATTCTGAAAATCGCAGATATATTTCCATAGGATGGAATTCCATGATATTTGATTGATATCTCATGAATATTATGTATAGTAGTATTTCCAATGAATTTTACTATATAATCATTGATATTTGTAATACGCTTATCATTACCTAAATCATGAGCATTTATATACGGAAAAACATCTATACCCACCAACTGAATTACATTTTCATCAAAAGTATTTCGAATTTGAGGCACAATATTATCTTCATAATAATCCAGCTTAATCTTCTGACTCCATGATATAGTTAATTCTAATTCTCCTTTATGATTTATTGTCTCATAATTAGACAGATACTTCGGTAAAACAAAATAAAAATTTATTTCATCGGAAAATAAATAATTTCCAAGTTCATTAGGAGGATTTCTACGTGAGTAGAATATATCTGGAATTACTGATATTTCTAAATCTAAGTTATTTTCATGAATATCCTGTGATAATATATTCCGTATCTTTAAGACAGTAAAATTATATTCCAATTGAGTATTGAACAAAATGCTATCCGAGCTAAATACCGGATGAAGTTTCTGTAAATTTTCTATTTGTAGCATTATCCTGTTAAATAACATGTAATTTTCAGTCGAGATCTCCAATAAATTTGAACGAAAACTAACACGTCGTTCAGATAAAGTATTCAGTTGGAAATTGGTCACGCTTGAAATTGAAGAATCATGTACTGTCATGACATTGAATTTAACCTTACTCAATTCCTCCAATTCTATTGATGAATCAAGTATTGATATACCCGTGATATATTGTATTGCCAAGTAATATGAATTTTCTTCAAAATCCATTTGTTTTATGACACTTTCGAGTGAAATGACACTAAATAAAGGGTATATACCTTCTTCATCAATGACAATATTTTCTGTGGAAGCTACAGTAAATAACAGGCTACACTTAATATCCTCTTTTTTTGTTAAAGTTGGTTGTTGATATTTGAAACTACCAACTAGGAATAACAGAATCAATAAAACTACTTTTATTTTCTTAACTAATCGGTTTGGCATAGATTCATCAGTAGTGTTAATTTATGAATTTTATTTATAAACGAAAAGTGAGCTGATGAAATAATACACAAAATAACAATAGGATTTCATAATATTAACCATGTGATGATTTACTCAAGTAAAAAATACTTTATGCATATTGTACTTTACAGACTAATTTAAATTATAATATATATGCAAGTAGACTTTTCTCATTTGCATTACTGATGAGTTCTTTTGTTAATCCATAGGAATTTGAAGCGTTAATTTCATTTTGTTGATCTTCAGGAATGAATATCGCTTTTTCGAGAAAACATTCAACTGCCACAGGTAAAAATTCCTCATCTTTGTGAAAGGCAAATACATGTGCATATTCCTGTAATAATTGCTCTAAAATAACTTCTGCAAATGGATCAAATTCCACCATTAATTTACAATAGCATGGAATTCATATTAATTTTTCCCTCAACGGAATACTCTGTTGTTTAACTTATAAAATTAAATTATATCAAATAGGAAAGGCATATATCCATTAAGGTAAATCATCATCAATAGGCTGAAGTAATCCAGTTGTTTCCGGTCCTGTACCATAATTATCAAGTAAATAATTAATATATTTTTCTACTTCTCTTTCTCTATCCATATTATTTGGATTCGTGTTTAATAGTGCAAGGTAAATGAGTAAACTAATAAGTAAAAAGTAAATCGTAAAAGCAATTACCTCTCCTAATAGAGGTACACTAAGAAGCGCAGCAAAATATGAGATGATAAAACCAATGAATAAATGGGGATATGAAAATATAAAATGATTCAGGGGTAATAAAGTCTCTTCTGGTACAGGTAAGCCACCAATACAAAGTGATATGATCAACCAAAAATATATAATAAATGCTAACTTATCATTCATTATCATTTTGAGTGAAAATATGATATAATCTCGGTAGTAGTATAATAGATAGATAAATGGTACTGCGATATAACTGGTAATCATTATTTGTAGAGCATCCTTCATGGTGAATACATCACTCCCACTGGGTGCTTTTAATACCACGCGGAACCCACCATGACCTCGTAGAGGTGAGGTTAGATTTATACTCTGATCCGAGCCCAAGTGTAACCAGGTTGTTGTCCAACCCTTGGACTTGAGTAAGCTTATTTGGAATAAATTCCTGAACAATGCTCCGGGGAAGAAGAGAAATTCAATTAATTTAATTACCAGATTGGAATTGTTAAATGGAATACTCAAGAAGTATATTATTATATTCAAAACTAATCTAATGAGTATAGGTGCAAACATGATTGCCAGTAGATATTTAAATAATAATAATATAAAATCAAAAATTACAACAGTGTATAATTCCATAATCGCACCTTATTCTTCAATATACAGATCTATTCTTGATTTATTTATTCGTAATAAAAAAGGGCCTTCTAAATAATTTATTGCCTGTCGTGGATCTAGTAACGATTTGACCTTGATTTGTCTTCGATTTATATGATTAGAAATACTATCTTGTATTATATATAAACCAAATAACATACCTGAAACAATTGCAATACTGCTACCTAAGAGAGAATTAATGATTATTAAAACAATACTAGCAATTATTAATTTAGTCCAAATGGTTGTACCATCATATTGAGTGAAATAAAGTTGTTTCATAATCATGGGTTGCTGATTTTATTTATAAATAATTATTTTTATTCATAGCATCGGTTTTCCAATGTATTGTGTATGACAAAATTTTCCATCTAATTAATCAAATACATCAATATTTCTCAATATATTTTAATACATGGGCAAATATATTTGATTAGTGAAAAAATTCTCTATATTTTTAATATTATTACTCTCATTCACCCTTGTTGGTGGTGCTGGTGATGTAACTGTTGTACCAACCATAGACTATGCCAACTATGGTGATTTTGATGGTGATGGTTTTGAAGACGATGTGTACATCAATGTAACCATAGATCTTAGTGGTGCAAATGTATATAATTTTCAGTATATCTTGACACTTACCTTACCTTCAGGGTTGTTCTATACGTATCAGTATACCATAGTTACTGATAGCAATTTGGTTCTACATCATTATCTAATGGACCATGCAACAGAACCGGGATGGTATGATGTTGATGTTGATATAACAATGAAGACGGGAGGAATATCTACTGCACATGCAGAATATATATTTGATCCTCCTGGCGGTGGGAGTAATGGAGGCTCTCCTGATGGTTCATAAACTGTGATCATATGGATGAAATAGATCAGAAAATATTTATTTTATTACTTGAAAATCCTTTCCGTAGTATGAATGACATGGCCAAGATTATTGGTGTTCAACATTCTGCTGTTAGTTCGCGTATCGATGTAATGAAGGAAAGGGGATTTCTTCCCAAAGATCAACAGATACATGACCCCATTTTAGGAGAAAGAACAACGAGTCACTGTGTGGCTATTATAAATAACTATGAGTTAGGATTAATAAAACATCATGTTATTTTCGTTAATATACGAGATAAAATGTCAGTCGAATTATTAGAAAAATTTTTTGATTTTCATCCTTATACAGTTTATCGTGTTCAGCTATTAGGATATGGTATATCATATTATGCTCAATTTGCATTTCCACCACATATAGCCGATGCTATGGCTGGTTTGTATGAGACATTAAGAATAAAATTATCCATATCAAATTTCTTCATCTTACAAGGTGAAGAACTAATAGACATTCGTCCAAATTTATTTTACTGGGGTAATCTGGAAAATTACTGGAATATTGTTAATAAAAAAGAAGAAGAAAAAACAAAAATGATTGATTTCTTCTGGAATAATTACTTAGAGGAAAAAGAAAATGGGGTAGTCAAAACTAAAATCATGTATTTAAATCCCAAATACGTTAATATATCTGAAATACAATTGAAATTACTTCGAGAATTAACTATTAATGGGAATATTTCTATTTCTGAACTATCAACATACTATGATCGTGATAAGTCAACTATTTCTCGTCACATTTCTTCAATTAAAGAAAAATATATAAAAAATGGAATATTATTCTTTAAACCATCTGAATTCGATCTGAATTCCTTTAAAATTATTACTGGTGAAATAAAAAATGAAAATTTGGATGTATTTAAAGAATTTTTATCATCTCAGCAATTTCCGTTCTATGGATATATTACTTTTAATTTAAATAAATTCTTGATGTATCTTGTATCTAATCATACTCATTTACATGAAATTTATTCTTTTATTTATCCATTCATTGTATCTATTAATGAAGAACTAAAATTGTATGAACTTGATTTATTAACATCACACAGATATTATTTCTATCATCTAAATTTTGATGAAAAAGGTATATTTAATACTGATAAGAAATACTTTTATGATGATCCCTTGGAAGAATTGGATAAATTAATGAATACCAGAGATGTATTATAGGAACCTCATAAGACTGAGCCATCGACTTAACGTTATTTCTATGGAATTTTATCTCAAGATTTGTATTTTTCAGATATATTTTCATTTCAGTTTTTTAGAAACCAATTTTGCCTTTGTTCATGCTAAATTATGTGTATTGGAATTAAAAAGCATTTCAATAACATCATGGTATGTTATATGGAAGTTATAACTTCATAATATATTTTTCATTTACTCAATAGTAGAATTAATTATGCATCTATTATAGACATTTCTAATCGATATGTACTGAAGTATTTTGAAGGATAAGATACAACTTCAACAAACCTTGGTCAACTAAGACACTATAAATGCTATAGTCAAAGTTCGTATAGCTTGCCTAGTTCAATGATAGCCAACACTTGAATCATTTGATCCTAATCTTATTGTTGTAATCAAAACCTCCACCCTTAATACGGTGATATTCTAATTGGAGTAAATATTTAAGAGAATTTATATACTCAATTGATCGATATTCAATGACAATAATACTCAAATCATATTGGTAAAGTGAATTAATTTTTTTATCATTTAGTAGTAACGGTTCTATTGATTTTTCTGGATAATCGTTTATCTCATTGATGCAATCATTGTTATCATCAATAGTATAATCTTGATAATCATTTATCTCATTGATGCAATCATTGTTATCATCAATAGTATAATCTTGATAATCATTTATCTCATTGATGCAATCATTGTTATCATCAAGTTTATTCATCAAACTTAAATCAATACATGTTCGTTTCAAGAATCGATTATATGAAGTCACTAATGTATCTGCCATTTCAGCATCTTCAGTCAGGTGAAATGCAATATCTCTTAAATTGATATTATTTTCAAGTGTATTAATTACTAAAAGGGATAAAATTGAATATTTATGAAATTTCAATCGATTTACTGATTGTAAAATTTGTTGATTATTTAGTATCTTATCAATGATCTCAATATTATTACCTAAAGTATTACCCAGAACATCTTTAAGAGTCATGATTTTATCAAAAAGATGAATTCTCAAATTGTCAATAAAATTATTGTATTTCATTATATTCTGTTCTTTGATTTCGCGTCTAAATTTTGAATAATTTTTATAAGGAATATCTAAATCTTGATGTACCTGCCATGGTTCCTTAAATAGGTTAAATTGGCGTGATAATTCAACTAAGACTACTGCTAGATATCTTTTATAAGTATCAATTTGACAATTTGGAAAAGCATGAACAATTCTATTGACATAGGAATCTTTCATCTCTTTAACAATTCTGCTATATTCTGGCGGTAGCGTATCCAATAATCGGTTTATCTTTACAATCCTCTCCTCTGTTTTATCTTTTTTAGATGCATAACGGATATGCATAGCCATACCAAAACCTCCTAGATTCAATGCTAAATTGATATCATTTAGGTTATGCAGGTTATTTTTCTTTTGTAATGGATTGTAGCTAGTATGAACGCCATCATTGTTCTCATAAACTGATGGACTGAAATCATATTTAGCTTCATCAAATGCTCGAGTATCCCCATATTCCAGTAGACCTTCAAGTTCGTGATAATGTAGAATATCAAGATTCCTGTCTGGATAGTCTTTGATCAATCGATGTATCAATTTTTTTCGTCTTTTCTCTTCAGCAGTTAGCTCATTTGTTACATTAAACCGTTTTTCATTATATATTGCAGAATAGTCTATATCCATCTTGATATATAATATAACTGAATTTTATATAAGTAATTCCAGTTTTATTTTTTGCTAGAAAATTTCAACCGATTCTTCCAAGTCATTTATAACATATCGGTATTGTATTTTATTTATCATTTCACGATACATTGTTTTCAATGTAGAAATGGATGTGCAGGGAAATAAAAATGCGATAAAGATTAACTGGTCTTTGGGCATATAAATCTGGATTTGATTGTATGTAGCAATTATTATACCATTACCATAATTCAGCAAAAGATGATATAAAAGGAAAAATTTGATGAATAAAACAAACCCCGAAAAATTAATTACCTTCATTTCATAGAATTCATCGATATTCGGTATAGAATTCGCTATGCTATATAGATAGACCAAAATAAAAAGTAATTTTAATGGTATAAAATGTGTATTTAATATCACATAAGTTAGTACTTGTTGGATTTTATACATCACAAAAAAAGGTGAAACAATCCTGGATAAAAATTGTACTTCTAAATTATCTCTCCCAAAAAATTCCTCAAGTATATTGATAATAAGAAATCTTAACCTGAATAGAAAGGAATTACAGGTTTCTTGCAGTTCTTCCGGTAATCCTTTTGACGCAATTTGAATTAAAGCAGCAATTATTATTGTCTTAGAGAAGTACTCAATATAACTTAAAATAATAACCATTTATCAATAATTGTGTGTTTCATTTATAAATAATTTATGCATTATTATAATATGCAATCTAAGATTATCACTCATTTTGAATCAGTATTTGAAATCAACAAGAAGGCAATAAATCTCCAGAAGAATAAACTAAATTGGCAAAAAAATCTAAATTTTATAGATTCGATGATCCAACTCCATCTTAAACTATTGGATACTCCAGATGTTAATGATACGATATTAAATAAAATCGATTTAGCTATTTCGTCAAATAGATATCAAATAGGAGAAATATTGAGTAGAGATGATTGTTTTTTATTCATACAATATAGTTTGGAAATCATGGAATATTACAGGAATCAAGGGAAAAAATCATTCATTATTTCATTAAAATATCTAATACTTATTGCTGCCTTGATTTCCAAGGAAACAGAAGAAAAAAGATATTTTAGTATATTAAGTACCGGTATCTCTGATACTTACGGAGTAGATAATTTAGAACTGTTTATTTTGGAATTTCAATCAAAATACCTGATTGAGTTGTTTTCCACTTTCTTAGATTTATTGGAGAGTCATCAAATAAATCATGAACAGATACAAATACAATTTTATCGTAGATTCAAACTATTGTTCCCATATTCTCATCCAAGAGTACCACAATTCCAAATCATCCAAGCTCTGCTTTCTTTATCTAATAATTCTTCTTTAGTAGTAGAATCTGGTACTGGTACTGGTAAATCACTAGCCTCTTTAGCTTCATTACTTGCGAGAAAACAGAAACACCAAAAAATACTCATCTATACTCGAACGATTTCACAGATGGAACCTCTTATTCGTGAATATATCAAAATCATGAAACATATACAAAATGAAGATCATCATGATATTTCTGATCTAATTAATTTAAAGTCCATCCCTGTTTTAGGTAAAAATAGATTATGTCCATTCATTCCCGAGTTTAAGTTACGATTAGTTGATTTTCAAGTAGATCAAATTTCCAAATTTTGTAATGAGTTTCCATTTTACCAAGGAAAGTGTAAGCTGAATAAACAAGATAAAATTAAGACAACAATGTTATTCAAGTTGATGAATAAAGATTGGCAACAATCACATACCTATTTAGATGATTACACACAAATACTACTTAAATCCAATAAATGTCCTTATTATATTCAGGAGCAATTAATCAGTCAGGCAGAAATTGTCATTGTTCCATACATGTATATGGAATTACACAAACTAAATAAAATCGTTAAGCAAATGAAAATAAAAAAATATGACTTATTGATTTTAGTCGACGAAGCCCATAATATACTCAAAGAAACAGTTATTGCTTGCAGTTTACACTTTATTGATATTTTAATTCAATATCTTACTTTAGAATTTCCTTTTAAAATGGTTGATTTCTATGATCTGCATCAATACATTAAGAATCCTGAAAAACAATTAGAAGAAAGCAAAATTAAAGAACTTAGGTCTCTGACACGAATACTAGATAAATCTGACATGGTCGAGTTGATGAATAAAATGGCAGAATATTATAAAAAAGAAGTCGAACAAATAAAGATGGAATTCGATTCATTTAGAGAAATCTTGCAGAATTCATTGGGTTTGATTTATTGCTCTCCAACTCATCTATATTATATTGAAATGGGCTCTGATAGAACCAAACATTTGCAAGAAGCATCGATTCAGGTATATCAATCTGCAACGATATCACCAATCCAGTATTCAACTCGATTATATAATCTAAATAATTATAAATATATAAAGACATCATCTAGTCAGCAAACAATCATACTTCAAACGAATATTGGGGGATTAACGTCGAAATATACTCATCGAACGCCATCACTATATGCA
>JAOUKW010000093.1 GCA_029882335.1 Candidatus Heimdallarchaeota archaeon
GTATCAGATTGGAAAAGAAAATGATTCATAATTTGGAAACAATTACAATTAACCCAAGTATTAATTATGGTGAGTTTACAACTTCTGTTAAAAAAGGAAGTGTAAGTTCAATACTTAATATATCTTTAGAAGACAATGCACCAGGAATTGTTCTAGTAAGGAGCGTAGCTGAAATAGGTGAAAATTTAGACCCTATTGCAGAACAATTCATTAGGAGTATTCTTAAAAACGAATATCCATGTTTAGTGGTTTGGGATTAGATTACATATGGCAGTTGAATTAAACGGACTACACGTATTTATAATCACTAGTATCTTTATTCTAACCTATGTTGGAATAATACATCCAAAAATTGATAAAACAATAGCTGCAGTTTTTGGAGCAGTAGTTGGCACGATATGCATAATCAAATTTAAATTACCAGATCCACATAATAATGATCACTTTCTAACAGAAGAAGGACTCCTTCACTTTCAGGATTTACAAATTATTGGATTAATATTTGGAACATTAATCATAGTAGAAATTAGTCAGGAAAGTGGTGTATTTCATTTTCTATCAATTAAAATATTAAAACTATCAAAAGGTGATCCTAAGTTGCTTCTTCGATATTTTGGTGCTTTAACACTATTTTTATCAGCATTAGTAAATAATATTTCAGCGATGATGATTGTTGGTACTTTAACCATCATAGCATGTGAACGATTGGAACTTGATCCTAAACCCTATATTATTGTAGAATTATCCATGACCACTGTAGGTGGAATCGCGACCTTAATTTCTTCAGTACCAAATATTATTATCTCACAACAATTTGGAATATCCTTTGGAGAATTTCTAATGATTGGATTGATTTGGTCAATTGTATGTATGATCCTTAATTTCATTGTTTTTGAATATATATTTAGAAATCAAATTCAAAAAGTTACTGATCCTGAAAAAATGAAAGCAAGAGTAGATGTATTTGATGAATGGAGTGCAATCAAAGATAGAAAACTATTCAATAGATCAATTATCGTTTTAGCTTTAACCATTATCGCTTTTGTATTCTCAACAAGTCTTGGTTTGTCACTTGCAGTTATAGCAATTTTTGGAGGTATAACAAGCGTTATAGTTTCAGGTAAAAAACTTGAAGAAGTAATGGCAAAGTTAGACTGGGGATTAATTGCATTTTTCCTAGGTTTATTTGTCCTTATTGCAACATTAGATGCAGTTCAGATCTTGGATTATATTGCAGAAGTCTTATCAAATATTCTTCCAAATAATCAAATTTTAGCTATATTTATTTTGTTATGGTTTGTTGCAATAACCTCTGGAATTGTCGATAACATAGTAGTTGCAGCTGCTTTTTCGCCAATTTTATTAAGAGTGGCATTAGCATCACCTACCTTATCACCAACTCTAATTGCATGGTCACTTATATTTGGTGCTAATTTTGGTGGAGGATTTACACCAATTGGAGCACCTTCAGGAGTAGTAGGGATTGCACTTCTCTATAAGAAAACAGGTAAAAAGATTGGATGGGGTGAATTTATTAAAACTCAAGGGTTAGCAACACTAGTTAAACTTCTGTTTACAATGGGATATCTATTCATCTTATCTTACTTTCTATAATCTTTAGTGATACTAAGTGAATAATTTGAATAAAATTTATTTTTTCATAATATATTAATATTTAGTGTGAAATCACGTAGTATTATAATTTTATATCATTAGGATTAAGATTCATCAGTTCCCTCAACGTCGGAGGATGTATCGTCTACTGTTTCTTTTTCTGTTTTAGATGGTTTTTTACCTGTATCCTCCTTCTTTTTCTTCGCTCTTTCTTTCCAAGGTTTTTCTACTACTGGTGGAGTAAGATCAGCTCTGATTTTATCTTCTGTTGATTTAGAAGCTTGGTTGAGTAGTTCCTCATTAACAGTACCTTCCTCTTTGAATTCTGGTGAAATGTATTTTGCTCTATTTAATGCATCATATACTCTACTAATTAATGCAAAGAATACTGTACCGGATACAATTCCCGCAACAAATAAAACAGTTGCGATGAAAAAGATTTTTGACCAAGGAGTTTGTAGTTCACCATAATTATCAGGATTTGTTCCGACATAAATTCCAGCACCAAATGAATAGATTGACCCAAATAATGTATAAAGAATTGATTTCTTAAAGTAAATCTGAGTTCTCGTATGAAGACGATCTTGTCCTACCAATTTAGCAGTTAACCAATGATTCATTCTTCTATAATAATTTGTAACTTTAAATCTAAATCGATCAGGAGAACCTACAAACCATTCAATAAAAGCTTTCAAATATTCAATAACTACTGTGAAAACACCTTTTTCAACCAGGGTAATCCATAGAATAATTACAATTATACCAATTGTAGCGAGTATTAAGAATGCAATAAATGGATTCATATCAAATAAATCTTTGATAAATGATTCTATCCATCCGAAAACGTTTCCAACACCTGTAACAATCCAAACTAATCCATTCCAAATCCAACCAAATACCCCAAATATAGCTTTAAATATGCTATCAAAGAATTTTACAATATCTAGATCTTTAAAAAATGCAGTAATTACATCTCCCCATGTGAATACTGCAAATAATCCTACAATTAATCCACCAATTAAACCAGAGGCAGTATAAAGAAATGGAATACTTTCTACAAAATATCGTTCATCCTCTGTCATAACTCGTTCATGACCTTTTGCTCTAATAAAACGGATCATTCGAGCGTTTTCGCCGATTACCCAAAATACAGGAGCTAATATTAATCTTAGTACACCTAATAAAAAGCTACCAATTAATATTAAAAGACCAACGAAATCATGATATGTAAAACCATCAGACAAATTAAATTCCATTGGTTTTTTCTCTTTTGACTTAACTTCTTTCGTCTTTTCTTTCTTTTCTTTTGTTTTATCTTCAGACTTCTTCTTTGCCATCATAATGCCTCTAAATAAAGTTCTATGATACTGAATAATTCGTGAATTCTTTAACTTTTTGAGTTGTGTTCGCATTAGTGACTTAAGAAATTTAATTTTTATTGATATTTTTTATTTATTAGTTAAAATTTATGAAATAACGTTAGAAATGTATAATGTAAATTCTATTCATCAGATAATGGGTTCACTTCTAAATAGCAACCAAATACTGCATCAACCCAAGCCAATCTATCTTTATGAGTATCCTTATCTACTAGTTTGAATTCCCATATGGGCATCCAAATAATAGAAGGAGTAATTTTTCGGTTTACACGATATCCTAGCAATTTCTTTATTTGATCTATTGCGTCTTCTCTGTTTAACCAAGGTCTTAGATCATCATCTTTTAACCCATCTAATACCTCTGAATCAATGAGATAATTACCCTCTTCTTTCATTATTGTTGTAATATCTTCCTTTGGATTAGAAATACCTTGATATGGAAATCCCAATATTTCTTCTTTTTTATTATATGTTAATATACCACCAGTCATTCCATTAACATAGTAAAGTGTTTGAACTTCTACCATTTTTTTATTCATAAAACGACCCTGTTCCTCAAAGGATGTAACTCCGATTCTCCACAAAGGTACATAGACCAATCGAGTATAGTTATCAATAATACTTTCTATCGCTCTAATACCTAATGTTTTTGGAATATTATCCTTCATGATCTTTTCTGCCACACCTTGAGGTTTTTCTATATGAAATCTAAACAATGGTCCTATTATATTGTTCTCCGGATCCATTTTATGTTTAGGTGACCAGTATATCTTAACACCATTTACCTCTTCAGAGGATAATTTTTTACTTTTAACTAATTTATCTAAAGAACTCTGCACAACTTTAGTACTCTCACCAGTCATTTCAGCTATTTCCTCTACTGAAGGAGCTAATGGCTTATTTTCAAGGGTAAGTAATATATCTTCAGCCTTTTTTATTTCAGGAACCGCAATATCTGAAGTTTCAGCGTCTGTTTCCTCCATTGATAGAATTCCTGCATCCTTTGCATCCTCAACATCTAAAGGAGAACCTCCCTTGCCCTCAGATGAAGATTTTGTTCTCTTTTTCTTCGCAATTCCTGTTGCATCTGGGAATTTATCACGAATTCCAGATGCATCTATTACTTCTTTAACTCTGGTATCATCAAGAGTTGTATGGTTTGTGACTAACCATCTTGCTTGTATCGATTTAACCTGTTTGTAAACATCTGGTGCGAGTAGTTGAAATTGACCTGCAGTTTGTTTTGTTAATGAAGATAGAATTTGCTCTGTTTCAGTTGGTGATATAGCAGATACAATATCTCTAACTTTCTCAATATCCTGCTTTGCCATTAATCTTCCTAGTGCCCATGTGCCTACTTGCCCTAATGATTTATAATCAACATCTGAAATATTTTGTGTAGCTAATAATAAAGATACACCATACTTACGGGCTTGTTTCAATAATAATTGAATACTTTTCTTAGTTGGGGGATTTCTAATGGGTGGAACCAATCCAGCCAATTCATCCAGCACAAAAACCAATTGGACTTTATCGGATGGATTTCTTAACATCCAATTATATACTTGATTTGCAGTGTCTGCTATAAAATTAACTCTATCCTCAGGACTTCTCAGAGTATTTAGATATAAAACATTCACTGGTGTTTTTCCCTTATCACTCCACTCCATCATTCTTTTTATATCTAAAGGAATCCCTAGGTTGAATATTAGTGAATCAGCACCTATAGTTAATCCCTTAACACTTTTCGCTAACTCCTCTTTTGATTTATCATTAATCATACCCCTTGATGAATCATCGAGAATATCACTATCGTTTGCTATGAAATTTGCTAAATCATTAAATGAATTGACTTCTCTCTCAGATTCCCATAATTCTTTAAGTAATAAATAAAGATAATTTTTTGCCTCTAATCCTTTTCCTTTTTCAGTATTATACTTTAGGATATTTGCAATCGTATCTGCAACAGAATCAACCGCCTGAATAAAGTCTTCAGGATCTAAGTTCAATGGAGGTGCCTTTAACGGATTCATTGAAATTGGGATACCTTTTGTTGAAGCAGGTGTATAGATAGCTACCTGAGCCTTATTTTTTATTTCATCATGATAACTTCCAGGTGTTCCCTTACTCTCAGCAAGTTTCTTATCACCCATCAAGGCTAAACTGGCAAGATCTCCCTGTAAATCAATTAGTAAGAGAGGAATACCTGCACGAATACATTCCTCCATTACACATTTTACAAGTACTGTTTTTCCACTCCCCGATGATCCTAACGCAGCAAAATGCCTTTTTAAGGTATTTATTGGTATTTCAATCTTAGTTTTTTCATCCTTACGATCAAATCCGATATGTAACTTTTCTGACATTGGTGTTTTTCTTTTTACAATTTCTTACTAAAATATTCTCTAAAATTTCAACATAATTGTAAGATAACTAATTAATTTTTGACTAATCTTAATTCATTTTAATATGAAACTTTAATAATAATCACCTAGAAAATTGGAATTGTAGAATGATTAAATCCATTGCTGACGTTAACTTACAAGACAAAACTGTTTTATGTAGAGTTGATTACAATGTCCCTATTGAAAATCAACAAATTCAAGATGATGAAAGAATTGTTAGATCACTCAATACAATTAACTACCTGTT
Organism: Candidatus Heimdallarchaeota archaeon; assembly: GCA_029882335.1. GTDB lineage: Archaea > Asgardarchaeota > Heimdallarchaeia > Heimdallarchaeales > Kariarchaeaceae > JAOUKW01. Next base: position 5,646 of record JAOUKW010000093.1, read on the forward strand.
AAAATTAAACTGCAAGATCATATTATGTTCTCATTTAGGAAGACCAAAGGGAATAGATTCAAATCTATCATTAAAACCAATTGCTGATCATTTAGAAAAATTATTAAATCAAAACGTCACCTTCATAGAAGCATTATCCTTTGAAAGAATCAAAGTAAGTATTGATTCAAGTACCAATAAGGTAATTCTTTTAGAAAATATTAGATTTCATGAGGGAGAAACCAAAAATAATGAAGAATTATCACAAAACTTAGCAAATCTAGCTGAAATATTTGTTTCTGATGCATTTGGAACTGTACACCGTGCTCATGCATCTACAGTTGGTGTCACTAGATATATTCCAGGATATGCTGGCTATCTAGTCAATGAAGAATATGAAAAAATATCAAAAGCGATGTATCAACCAGACAAACCAGTACTAGCGATTATTGGAGGAAGTAAAGTTTCAACGAAAATTGATTTAATTAAAAAATTTGTAGAATCCGTTAATACAATAGTAATTGGTGGTGGAATGAGTTTTACATTTTTCAAGATGATGGGATACAATGTAGGTAACTCTTTAGTCGAAGATGATATGTTAGAAACCGCAAAATACATCATAGAAACTGCAGAAAAGAATAATGTAAGTATTATTCTACCAGCAGACATAAAGCTATCTAAAACATTCAATGAACCATGGTTAGAAGATGGAGAAGTAAAAATTGTCTCAGTGACAGATATACCAGATGAATCAATGGGATTAGATATTGGGCCTAAAACAATCAATTTAATCCTTGAATCAATAAGGAATGCAAACACCATATTTTGGAATGGACCTCAAGGTGTGTTTGAAAAAGAATTATATCGAACAGGAACAGTAGAAATCGCAAGAGAGATTATTAATAAAAATACAACTACAATAATAGGTGGTGGAGACACTGCTTACGCTTTAAAATATTTAAATCAAGAAATTCCTGAAAACATCCATCTATCAACTGGTGGTGGTGCTACATTAGAGCTGTTAAGTGGAATCCAGTTACCAGGGATAATGTGCCTACAGGGAAAAATATTGAATTAAGGATTCATTATAATGATGTTACCAAATAAAAATAAAACAGTAAAATTTTATGTAATTCTATTGGTGGTTATCCTAGCTGGAATTACCCTCTTAGTTATTTTTCTTACCAATGAAATCAAAAATGAGGATGATTCAGTACGGGTCGGTGTTGTGGATAGTGGATGTAGTGAAAACCAAGATAAATTTGTTGAAGAATATAAGTCATTTACAACTGAAGAATATGGTTTTCCAAGTACAGAAACTAGATTATATGATAATTTAAATCATGGAGAATTTGTATGTCAATTAATTAATGATGAAAATCCAGATGCGATTCTATATTCTGCAAGAATTGCAAATTCACATGGTTTATTAACATTTGAATCAGTATTTGCTGCGGTTGATTGGTTGGTTCTAGAAAAAGACGTAGATATCATAAATCTATCACTTGGATCAGATCCAATTTATTATGACTGGTTAAATAATGCTTTTTATCAATACGCAAATAAAGTAATCATAGTAGCATCCTCCGGTAATGATGGGGGTGAAGACTATCAAATGGGAAATCCAGAATGGCCAAGTTCATTACCATGGGTAATTGGAGTAGGGGCAACATATCCTGAAGATCCAAATAGTATCATGGAATTGACTACATTGGGCAGAACGAATTATGGTCCTTTTGGAAGTGAATATTCCGATAATGGAGAAATTTCAAGAACTAAACGTGGAACTTCATTTTCAACACCAATTATTACTGGAAAAGTGTCTCAAATAGTACAATACTTCAAAGAAAATAACATAGATTACAAACCAAGAGATATCAATACAATGTTAACTCTAATGAGTAGCAATTGGCAAACAAATACCTTTTCAGAAAGAATTGGATGGGGTGTACCTGAAATTGATACATCTAGAATCAAACAATTCAGTCCCCAAATAATAATTCAAGGAAATTATGAAATTGATCCGTTAATACGATTATATTCAGAAAATCACACTATAAATTGGAAATTTACAAGCTATGGATACTCAAACGAAGAATTAAGACAGTTTATTCCAATTTTTACAGGTAGGGGAGTTGATTATATCTCTAATTATGACATTGACATATATGATTGGGGTGGGATATTGCGATTACATATTACTAATTATCCAAACCAACCAACGAATCTAATTGAAATTCAAATTGGTAATAGCAATTCAATTTCATATCAATGGGATACATTACAAAATCAAACAAGAGGTAAAATTCTGCTAGATCATAGAAATAGCATAAACGGATTAGCTCATCAATTTGGAGAGTATAGTAGAATAGATAATATCTTTAGAAATAATGGATACATTACTCAACATGTCGTAGAGAATAAGGATATTGATTTAACAGAGTATGATGCAGTATTGGTAAGTGATTTCGCAGAAAAAATCTTGGTAACTCAATATACTTTTAATCGTCAAATAAGATATCTTGATGATTATCTAAATTATATTTCAACTGGAGGAAACTTATTTATATTTGGAAATCACCCTATTAATACAGATAGCAGTCAAATTGCTACATTTTATAATTCACTCAATGTAACGTACTCTGGACTTGGAGTTGATAGTGAATTTGACTTATCAGAACCAAATACCGTACTGGTAAATAATTTTACAGAATTTGATATCTTTAATGGTGTTTCTAATCTCAGATATTATGGTTCTGATATAAAATCATCAAATAATAATACAACAGAGCTAGGTTGGTATCGTCATCACTTAACAGATGGTGTAAGATCTTGGGTTGAATATAGATCCATAGGAGTAAACGGAACTATCAATAACGGTAACTATTACATCTTTGGAGCAAGTAATTTTATCAAAAATGAAGAAATAATAAGCTATACTAACCTTAAGGGTGATCGATTTATTCAAAACATCATTCGCTATTTCCTAAATTAATTTAGAAATATGATCGAAACAAACAGCTGTTACTACCGGTATAACTCGTTTTTCCCTCTTAATCACAAACTTCCATTCGTTATTACCTATTGATTCCTCTCCACATATATGACAAAGTCCATTTTCATATATTGGTCTATGGTATTTGATTCTATTATTTATTTCCCTTTTAATCATATTTTCCTCGATTTTCCATTCTTCAGATAGTTTTCTACCAAAATCGGAATTGTTGGATTTATTCCCAGTTGTATAAGTAATATAATACCATAAGATTAATCCAAATAAATTAAGGATTTTGCCAGGAGGAATAAATGACACACCAATTAATTTAATCATATAACGAGTATTAGTTTCCTCTATTCTAATTCTAATATGATTCCTTGTTTTTTCAGAAAAGACATATTTTGTCTTTATGATTTTAAATGATTCAGCCAATTTAGTAAATAATTTTATCAATATATTGTAATTATCATTTTGATGACGTTTAAAATCGATAATTAATTCAGTTGATGTAATTTTTATTAAATTTGATTTTATTACTCCATTAAACCTACCTATTAAATGGTTTATTAGTTCAATAGGAAACAAGTCCAACTTATAACCGATCGAATTCATCTAAAAATACTAGTACTCATTTTAACTATTTAAACTATGGAGACAAGTATAAAAGTGAAAAATATAATCTTTAATCTATCTACTCCTTACTTCAACCATAATAATTAAGTGTAATAAATCGTGATAATATTAAATGGAATCATCCAACACACCTAAAACTAGAAAGGATTGGGCTATCCTTTCATGGAATGAAGCTCAAAGTGAAGTTGGATTATTATTAAAACAACAATTATTTGTTAGATTTGATGAGTATAAATTGGGAAATAAAAGAGCAGATATCATTGCATACAAGATATTTGACAATAAAATATTATTCGGAATAATAGAAGTAAAAACATTCAAAAAAATATCACCTAGCATTGAAAATAAAGCGATGGAACAAGCATGTAACTACTTAAGTAAGTATTTTGACATTGTAGAAAATAACTCAAAATGGGGAAATAAAGCCAAAATATACTTTGTAGCTACAATATTTACAAATGATTATCCTGCCTCATTTTCAGACATCTACCAAAATAAATATACTAAATTAATTCCAAAAATCCTAGTTGATGAAGAACGAGTATATTTAATCTCATGTCGGCCAAGAGAACTAATTCCAAATCTAAGAAGGCTGAAACTTTTAAATTACGACCAAAATAAATTGGATAAATTTTTTTAACTTTGCATACCAGTAATGTGTTCTAAAACTGATCTCTCAAGAGTTATAGGTGGAGTTGTTTGCATTATTGCAATTGCATCAGATAACTTACCTTCAGAATGAGCACGAATTTCAATAATTGGATCTCCTTTCTTAATTTCATCACCTCTATCTACGTGTAATATCACTCCAGCCATTTTATCATGAGGTGCACCCGCAGCTCGTGCCATAATACCAATATTTTCACTATCTAAAGTATAAACGATATCACTACGTTCTGCTTTAATAATATGTGAATACGGTGCAACAGGAATACTATCCCACGAAACAGAGGGATCACCACCTTGAGCTTCAATAATTTCTTTAAATTTATTAAATGCTTTACCACTACTAAGTATTTGTGAAGCAATTTCATATCCTTCACCTCTATTTGCAGCACCGCAACCCTCTAAGATCAATCCAGACATACTTAATGCCTTTCTTACTAATGATAAACTACCCCGTTCTCCTTGTAATATTCTCAAGACTTCAGTCATCTCAAGTGCAGGACCAATCATATTTCCTATTGGTTTATCACCAGGTGAGATAATACATTCAACTTTCAATCCAAGTTTATTTCCAATACTTGAAAAATCATAAGCTAACCTTCTTGCATCTTCTCGCAAAGGAAGTTTGGAACCTCTTCCTGTTGGTAAATCTATCATAACAAATTGTGAACCAGCTGCTTTTTTCTTTGCCAAGATAGAGGCAATCATCATTTCTTTAGGATCTACCTTAATTTGCTTTACAACAGATAGAAATTTATCCATAACTGCACCTAATCCTACTGTTTCACCATTAACCATACATGCACCAGTTTGATCAACTACATCTAGAGCTTCTTCAAAGGTTAGATCCATTGGACATACTACTTCCAATGCATCAACAGTACCTGCTGGTGACGTGATTGCACGTGTAGAAACTTTTGGAATTTTAAATCCAGCTGATGAAATAATCGGAATCATCAACGGAGTAATTCGATTTCCAGCAATTCCACCTATTGAATGCTTGTCCACCACCATTTCCTTTCCTTTATGAGTCATAATTTTGGAGTGTCTAATTATTGATTCCGCAACAGCAGTGATTTCTTTCTCATGCATACCGTTAATTTCAATAGCTGTACCGAAAGCTGCAATATGACTATTTGTTAATATTCCATAATCTAAGGCAGAAATGAATGTTTCAATCTCAGTTTCAGTCAAAGTTCTTTTCTTCATTTTCCGACGAATAATCCGAGTAACTCCTTCTTCACCTGAAGCTATCAATTTAATTTCTTGACCTTCTTTTAAGTCTGTTTCTATTAATTTTTCTGGTGAAACACCAGCCATGCCTGTATTAATTGATGTTGATGTGATTAATCTAAATCCAGTTTTACCATCTTCTGTTTTCAATAAAGTACCTGGAGAAATATCATTCTGTTCAGCAGTTGAAGGGTGAATAAGTATATAATTTAAAGGTAATCCATCAAGTAAAAATTGTTGTAATTTAATTCTAATTTAACTCAACTCCGATTGTATTTCATTAAAAATCTCAATGAATCATATAAAATGAATGATTCTGAACGTAATTATATAATAAATTTATTAGAATTTACTTCTTTTTTATAAAATATTAAAAATTAAATATTTATATTTTTTTGTAAAAAATTAATTATTAGAAAAGTAGGTCAAACCTACATTATTTTATTATTTCTTTCTTTTTATAATTGAAATTATAGATATAGGAACTAATAGGAAAGCCATAGTCTCTAGTGATGAATATCCAAGGAAACCAACATCTTCACTTCCACCATCAGTATTTCCACCATCAGCAACACTTGCACCGACTGGTACTGAGTTACTATATGAGCTGGATGCTGAATCTTCTGTTGAAGATCTTTGAGATTCTTCTTGTGCTTGTGATTCTGCGGATAATCCAAGTAATGGAGCTACACCAACATCAATACCAACACCAGTATCTACA
>JAOUKW010000459.1 GCA_029882335.1 Candidatus Heimdallarchaeota archaeon
GGTGAAAAACATCATAGAATGTTTATTTCAGGTACTGTTATTGCAGAAATAATCCTTGGAGATGCACCTTTTGATATGCATGGATTAAGGATTGAACTCGAAAAAATATTCAAGAAAACAGGTGTAAGATACTTTGATGATACGAGAACAATAGTTGTCATGGATCGATATAAAGTAACAGAAAGTACTGTTGAAGGTGATGGTCCTGTAGCAGATAGAATTCGAAGTATTTGGCAATCGTACAAATCACAAACTGATTCTGAATAATAATAAAACAAACAAATTGTGTTAAATTTTTTTATCCAAGTCTGGAAAACGAGTAAATAGTATATTTTCATAAATGGTTCTTTCTTGATATTTTCTGTAGGGTCGTTCAAAATCAGTGAGGCTATCTATTTGCTTTTGGGCACGATTAATAACCCAATTATGGATTTCTGAGGTACCCTCATAAATCGATGTAATTCTAACATCTCTTGCAATTTTATTTACTTCTGTTTCTGCAATAAAACCCATCCCTCCAAAAATTTGTTGTGCATCATATAGAAATTGATTTACGATCTCCGATGTATATAATTTTGAACAACTAGCTAAATAATGAGCAAGTACCGGTATCAATCCTGGAGGTGCATTATTCGCCGCATTTATCTCCTCCTCTGGTGTCTGATGTATTCCTGCATCATATGGGATCCATCCTAATTTATACCTCTCCAGCATTACCGCGGCCTGATACGTATAATCTTCCATTCTAGGGATTTGTATCATCATCTGCTTTAATTTTCTTCTAACTTCAGGAAATTCAATGATTTGTCTACCAAATTGCTCTCTATTTTGAGCATAGTCTAAAGAAACTTCAAAAGCTCTTTTCGCTGCTGCAACCGTTTGATAACTAACACCTACTCGCATTCCCATTAATCTGTCCAATACCTTTCTATAACCATTTCCTACATCTGATATAATGTATTCTTCTGGAACAGTAACATTTTCAAATTGTAATTGAGCTGTGGGTGATACATGCAGACCTGATTTTTCTTCTAATCTAAGGGTAGTTATGCCATCTAAGTTATCAACTAAAAATACATTTGTGCCTTCTCGCTTCCCATTAACAATGTTTTGTGCTAAAAATAATCCTGTATTTGCATATCCCCCATTGGTAATAAAAATTTTAGTACCATTTAATACGTATTCATCACCTACTTTTTCAGATGTTGCCTTAATATTTTCTAAATTTGATCCTGCCTGAGGTTCTGTAAATGCAACATAACCCAATCTTTTTCCTTCGGTAAATTCCTTAATTACTTTATTATAATCCTCTTTATGATAGAGCAATAATGATTCGATCACCGAAGCGGAGATCAAAATAAAAATTTCCATAGCGAAATCATATCCTGCTAGTACTTCTGTAATCGGTCCATGAATTGAATCTCCAAATCCTAACCCACCTAATTCTTCTGGAACATAAAAGGATAACAACTGATTTTCTTGAATTATTTCATTTACAACTTTAAGAAATGTATCAGGTAGGATTACTTTTCCATCTACTAGTTTTACTCCCGTGTGATCCCAATTTCTTGCTTCCTCTCGAATATTATGTTTCTCTAAGATTGATTTTATCGTACTTTCAACCTCAAACACCATAGCGAGTTGTTCTTCATTATATCCAATTCTTTTTGCATTACCAATAAGAATCTTATTCCTATAGTCATTTATTTTATAATTTATCAGATCTTCTGTTAATGAAATTTAGTATCACCATTATATGTCAATATTTAATTTATTAAAATAGTATTTTTGTAAGAATATTCAATTAAAAAAAAATATAGTAAATTGATTAAACAAAAGTTAGTAAATTACAGGAGCAATGTCATAAGTATTTTGAAGAAGGCTCTAACTATCCAATTATATGACAAAGAAGAAAACTAAGGTAACCACAGTAAGTGGTCAATATGGTTTTTATTCTAAAAAAATCATCAATAAATTAAAATTACTTGAAATAAATGCAGGTGATGAAATCCAAATTATACAAGGAGAGAAGGAAATTAAAGGGAATCTATTAGCTCAAAATGATTTGGGCGATCCGGATTCAATTCTCATTAAATTGGAAAATGGTTATAATATTGGTATTAAATTCACTGTAGATACAGAAATTGTGAAATTAGAAGGTATTGTTTCATTAGAGGATTTTAATGTTTTTATACCCAAACAAAAACCAAAACTTCCTAGTATTTCGTTAATAGCTACTGGTGGTACCATTGCAAGTCGAATTGATTATCAAACTGGAGGTGTTGTAATGGCAATGAAACCCGAGGAAATCTTTGCATCTTTACCAGAATTGTTTGATGAAATCTCATTCAAAGAAGTAAAATCATTATTTTCCATGGGTTCTGAAGATATGTTCTCTACTCAATGGAAAGAGATGGCAAAAATTAGTGCTAAACAATTAGATTCAGGGTCAAAGGGTGTTGTAATTACTCATGGTACAGATACAATGAGTTATTCTAGTGCTGCACTAAGTTTTATGGTTCAGAATTTATCAGGTCCCATTATATTTACAGGTGCTCAAAAATCATCTGACAGGGGTTCTTATGACGGTGCTGTTAATTTAATAGCAGCATCTCGTTTTGCAGCAAAAACCGAATATGCATGTGTTGGGATTTGTATGCATCAAAGTACAAATGATGATCTATGTCAATTAACAAGAGGAACTAAGGTACGTAAACTCCATACATCCAGAAGAGATGCTTTTCAAGCAGTAAATGATAGTCCTATTGCAACCATTGATTTGGAGGGAAATATACTAATGAATAGAAATGATATTCCACTTCGATCTGATGGTCCAGTTGAATTGAATACCAACTACGAGGATAATATTGCTTTAATTAAATTGCATCCCGGAATTACACCGGAACTATTAGATTGGTATGTTGATAGAGAGGTTAAAGGTGTGATATTGGAAGGTACTGGATTGGGACACTTCCCTACTTTTCCACCAAAAGAGGAAGGACATCGATCTTGGATTTCAGCAATTGAACGAGCAATACAAGAGGATATATTTGTTGGAATGAGTAGTCAATGTATTAATGGTCGTGTTCATCCATTTGTTTATCGTGCTTTACGGACAGGGTATAAATTAGGAATTTCATATTTAGAAGATATGCTAAGTGAGACTGCTTTTG
>JAOUKW010000078.1 GCA_029882335.1 Candidatus Heimdallarchaeota archaeon
AAGATAATAGATGATCTAACGATGTTTTTGGAAAATAAAAACTTAGATCAATTAATTAGTAATTCGTTATCTATATTCGAAGAAATATATCTTGAGTATAAGGAATATTTTCTATCACAGTTAGAGTTACTTAGTCCCTCTACATATGAGTTTGGATAAAACAGGAATTTAATTAGTATATTTGGTTCAGAAACAATAATAATTTAAAACCTTCAAATAGTTGATTCTACTTTTGAAGGATATGGCAATACAAATGGTACAATTTATTTCGATAATTGCCATTCTATGGATAATAATTATTTTTCTATCAAATCGGATTGACGTTTCGAAAAAAGGCATTTATATCGCACCAGGATTATTAATCTGGGAAATTGGTATAATTAAGAGTTTAATTTCAAAAATAAGTGGAATTAAAAGAATTAACTGGAATAAATTTGGAGATTATTCCATTTACATTGGTTTGATTATTTTTTTCTCCCTTCCAATTATTTTACTAGCAAATCTTATTCTAATTTCAAGTGGAATTAATAACGGTCTTATTCCATCAATTCCAATTACTTTTATCAACCCAGAAATATTGATTTTAATAGTATTACCTTTGTTTATTTCACTGGCATTAAATATGATAATGCAAGCAATTTTGAGTGTTAATGAAGGCAAAGAAATTGAAAAAATAGGTTTCATGGTCATTGGATTTGTATTTTTTCCATTTTTCAAAATTATTGATGGTACATCCACCAGCTCAAGTAGATTACGGATGAAAATTATTACTGGTGCTGCGTTAATCAACGTAATTGTGGGTCTAGCTTTTACTCCGGTAATATACCATAGTGATGCTTTGAGTTCAACATTATATGAAGACCCAGATGGTGCCTTGGTCTTAGATGTTATAGCCAATGGCAGAGGTTTTACTGCAGGAATAAAACGAGGTGACGTAATTACTCAAATAAAATACCAAGATCAATCTTACATTACTCAAATAACAGAAATTACAAATTCAAGAGATTTTGTTACTGCCTTGAGAACAATCGATCCTGGAACCTCAATAATCATACGTACTCAAAAAGCAGATCTCAGTGTAAATACAGCTAAGAATGTGGAGATGGGATCTACTATCCATATTTATGTGGATGATTATTTACCACCAAAAATAAAATTTATGTCTCCTTTTCTACCATTTTGGCTTGATTTTAGTATTTTCCTATTTGTTGTGCTAAATATTTTCATAGGGGTATATAATTTACTCCCACTTCCATTTTCAGAAGGTCAACAAATTTTAGAAATTGTTACAAAAAACATAGATACCGAGGAAAATTTAGTAATTTTGAAAAAAGCAGTAATCGTAATATCAAGTATCTTGTTCGTGTTAAATGTTATTTTAACAATGTAAGAATTGAGATTTATAATTGACTTTAGCATCTATTATAAAACCTATAACTGAATAATATACTTATGATTATCCCAAAATGTTCTGAATGTGACAAAACAGCAGCTTGGCATAGACCTTGGGATAAAACACTACTTTGTGTTATGCATTTTAATAGGTATTTTATTCATAGAATTCAAAAAACAATTAATAAATATCAACTATTTGAGCGAGAAGATACTATTGCAATTGGATTATCAGGTGGCAAGGACAGTGTGGTATTACTAGATGTAATGAGTAAGATACAGAAAAAGTATAAAACCAAAATGATTGCCATAAGCATTGATGAAGGGATTGAAAACTATCGTAAAGACGGATTAAAATTTGCAAAACTTGCTGCACAAAGAGCAAATATCGAACATAAGATATATTCATTTAAAGATAGATTTGGTCATGGACTTGATGATAGTCTAATATTATTAGGAAGTCAAAGACAGGCAGCATGTAGTTATTGTGGACCATTTAGGAGAAAGCTACTTAATGAAGCAGCACGACTTGTAGGTGCCGATAAACTAGCCACAGGCCATAATGCTGATGACGAAGCTCAAACTCTTTTAATGAATACTCTAAGAGGGGATATTTTAAAAACATTACATAGTAATCCCATACCTGTCTATAAAAACGATTATTTTGTCAATCGTGTAAAACCCTTGAGAAGAACCTCTGAAATGGAGATTGTTCTATATGCTAACTTCAATGACTTACCCTATCAAGAACAAAGCTGTCCACATGCAGTAGAGGCTTATAGAGGAAAAATTCGAGAAATATTAACCAACTATGCACAAAATGATCCATCTGTTGTTTTTTCTATCATAAAATCAATAGATTCATTACATAATCTAGCATCCTTTATACCAAAAAATACAGAACATACAAGGAACAAAGAGATCCGTAGTTGTATGTCATGTGAAGAACCATCTAATCAAGATTATTGTGCAAGTTGTAGAATTATAAATGAATTAAAAAAGGTGAAAGATAATTTATAATCCTGGAAAATATACCTCTTCCTCTGCCATTACAGCAATACCGTCCAAAACTAACTGATTTAAAGCAGAATTGACTCTTTCTCTTTGCCAATTGAGTAATACAACCAATCTATCAATGGTTACTTGAATTCCAGAAGAAACTTTCAGAATCTCCCGCGTGTCGGTTGACAATTCAGAGGGAATAAAATGCACGATAGAAAGTTCTTTATTAATAGTCTCAATTCCAGGAATAAGTTCTTTATCAACCAATACCTTTATTGCATCCTCAATGTCGGAATCCCGCAATTCCCAATTGGGACGAGTGTCATTAAAATGTTGGTATATTTTTTGGATTGATAAAATTCCACCTGAATCTTTAATTTCTTCACTTCCAATGAGTAATACTTCTCTGGAAAGTAATTCCAAAAACTCAGAACGATTAAACTTTGGTGATTTTATTTTTCCAGACGTCCCGACAAAAGCAGACAATCCTGCTTTTTGTCTCGCTTTGGATAACTCTGCAGTGAGCATTCTAGAACTGGAAATAGTTTTCATTTGATTTTTCTCTCTCTCTGCAATACCCTCTCGTAGGATTTCATCTTTTGCTTCTTTGTCCTCAATCTCTGTATTGATTAATGAATTGGCAAAATTAGCAAAGGCATCTTTTCTCTTCCTTTCCTTATCTTCATCACTACTCATCTATAGTAATAAGAAACACTCACTTTCATAAAGCTAATCCTTTATAAAACATTATAATGATAATTTACAGTTTTCTTCATATCAAATTGAGATGATAAAAATAAAAATCGACTATTACAAAATCACACATGGCAAATTCACTTTAGCATTAAATAAGAGAGAATATACTAAATTATCCAATTTATTTGCATTTCCGATTAGTTTTCGTATTAATATTTAATTAAATTCAATTTAAATAAAATAGTTATAGAATTTGATGAAATTATCATTTTAAATGTGTACTTTAATTGCTCCAATTTAAATATGATAAAAATAATATATAACATAAGGAGCATAATCCCAAGTTTTAATGTTGGGGGACAGTAAAACGAACTCGTTTTTCGGACATGATAGAGTAGATTATGCGATGATAAGAAATATTGGTGTTTAAATGAATAAATTAAACAATTTAAGATTAACAGCTTTTGGAGCTGCAGGAGAGGTAGGAAGATCTGCCTTTATTATTGAAGACGGTGAACATGCAATTCTGTTGGAAGCAGGAATAAAACTACGACCAAGCAATTTGCTATCACTGGCACCGAAAGGATTAAAGAAAAGAGCAAAGGACTTGGATGCGGTAATTTTATCACACGCACATGTTGACCATTCTGGATATTTGCCAGCTTTATGGGAGGCAGGTTATTATGGAAAACTCTATATGACAAATCCTACAATGGATATACTGGAAATTTTGTGGTTAGACCATCATAAAATTGAGGGAGAAAGACATTGGACTCTAAATGGTATGGAACGAGCCTTCCAAAATACTGTAACTCTACCTTATAAGAAGAAAGTTAAAATTGCAGATGGAATAACATTGGAATTTTTTAATTCAGGACATATAATTGGAAGTGCTATGAGTCTTATTGATTGGAAAGGAATAAAAATACTTTATACCGGAGATATCAATGATGCTCAGACACCACTATTTGATGGATTTCACTTACCTGATGTCAAAGTAGATATATTAATCACAGAGGCGACGAATGGTGATAGAAAAGTAATCCCAAGATCAGAGGTTAATTCAGAATTTATTAAGGAATTGCGAAATACATTAAATTCTGGAAAGAAGGTTGTAATTCCTTCTTTTGCAATTGGTAGATCTCAAGAACTACTCTGCATATTATCAGAACACATTAAGGACTTTCCTATATATGTTGATGGTATGATAAATAAAATGAATGTAATTACTGAGAAATATTTAACATCAGATTGGGTCGATGAAACAATATTGAATCGGTTAAAAAGAGATAAAATATCATCTCCATTGAGAGGAAAAAATATAACATCTCTTACCAAAGAGAATTTTGATAGAGTTTGGGAAGAACGAAAATTAATTGGTCAAATAGATGAACCATTAATTATTGTCACAACCAGTGGTATGATGGAACCATCTCCAGTTCACGAACATTTACGAAATACAGCTGCAGACCAAGGAAACCTAATTGCAGTAACAGGATATCAAGCAGAAGGGACAAAGGGTAGAGAAATCATAGAAGGAGCTAAAAAAGTTATGCTCTCATTGGGACCGGGAAATGCAGGAGAAGAGGAAGTTGAAATTAATGCCAAATTAATGAGATTTGGATTTTCAGGACATACATCTTCAGATGGTGTGAAGGATTTAATTGAACACACAAAACCAGAGAGAGTATTTTTAGTACATGCAGACGTGAACAATGCGACGAAAATGAAAGAGTTAACAACTAACGGAAAGATACCTGAATTATTGGAAATCAACAAAGTTGTCAAATTGATCTAATTAACAATATAAAACAATAAATAAAAAATAAAATCAATACTAATTGTAAAGCGATTGATCTACGGAATCATAGAAATCCCTTTGCAAATAGCACATTCTAATTCTGATACTAATTTTACTTTTTTAGGATTTGTAAACTTGGATTTTTGCACTTTTATGAGCTGCGCTTATACTTCCTTTTTGTTGAAAATGATTAAGAATTTTTTTGGCTAAGCTTACTTTTATACCATATTTATGTGCTAGAGCTTGGGGAGTAATTCCAGAGGTTTTTTGTAAATCTTTTTCAATCTCTTTTCTTGATTCCTCTGAAAGTTGAGCTGCTCTTATTACTGGTGTATATTCATAAACCTTTCCCCACTTCTTCTTTTTACGCACTACTGAACTTTTTTCAGACATGTATTCTACCTATAATTGTTAACAAAATCTAGATTAAAAGAATACTGAAATAGTTCAAATTTATTATAGATAATAGTGAGATAAATAAGAGAATAGTTTTAATTGTAATTTAATCTTGCTCAATTCTAATAGCTAAATTCAAATACCTTTGTTGATTCAATTTTTTTTTCACTGATCATTGAACTTATATCCTCAATTTACTATAATAATGTTATGAATAATTTAAACCATGATAAAATAAGAAATAAGATGTTAAATTCAGAGGAACTTAATGAGTATCTAGAAAAATTAGGTAGTAAATGGAAGATAGATAATGAAAATGCAAAGCTATTCCGAAAATTCAACTTTTTAGATTTTAAACAAGTTTTAGAATTTACTAATTTAGTAGGTGGGTTGCTTAATGATTTGAATAGAAAGCCAGAATTGAAATTATCTTATAATAAAGTCGAAATTCATGTTAATCAATCTGATAAGAGATTATATCAAAAAGACTTTGAGTTTGCAGAAGAAATAAATAATAAATATTATGGGTATATGAAGATGATCGAGAATTATATGTAATTGCAAATTGTATTCTTGGATATATTATGGTAAATATAATGAATAATTCTATTCTTGAAATTTATTATTACTAGTCTGAAATATTATAAAAAAATAAGGTCTATTATCTATATGAGATATTAATGTGCTTATGATATACCCAATAGCCCGGCAACTGCGGGATTGATATCACTCAGTCTTTCTTTTGCTAATGTTTCGTAATACTGCCGTATAATACCAGTTGTTAGTAAAATACCTATACCAGAACCAATAGCCCCTACGAAATCTGCAAGTGATGCCAATAAACCAATAAAAATACCACCTAAAAAGGCTGCGTATGGGATGTAATTATTCAAATATCGTTCAATTATCTTTGGATGGCGCCTGAAACCCGGTATCTGCATACCTGCACCTATTAGTTGTTTTGCAACATCCCTTGCAGCCATACCAGCAGTCTCTACCCAAATCATGGCAAATACCGTACTGAGTATGGTCATGATTATCAAGTAAATTATTGCCCGGTCTGGTGCTTTAGACACTGCTTCCAATCCACGTGGTGGAGTTGTATATGCAGCCAACCCACCTACAGGAACATCCTGTCCATCTTGATTCTCCCATACCCCGAAGAATTCTGCAATACGTCCTCCCATAGAATTCGGATCACCCTCGTATTTTTCTCGTAACAAGTTACTTATTAGATATATATTGGCAAATAAAGCAGATACCAAAATAACAGGAATATTACTTACATATAGGAACTTAATGGGATATCTGGCTGGAATACGATGTTCAGAATGTTGAACTGGGATTTCTATTTTCATTGATTCTACATAAATCACAATTGCAAATACAACAACAGTGGCAAAAACATTGAACATATCATTTGTATATGTATCAGGATGCCACACACCGAACAAAAATTCACCTCTGAAAACACCTTGGAAGAAAAATATAAGTGCTCCTTGATACCAGGTGTAATTTTCACCATCTGCATTTACACCAAATCTACCATCGCTATTATTAATGGTATCAATGGAGAATAATCCATCAAAAACAGTTATTGATACAGAAGTCGCAATAAATAATGAAATTCCTGATCCAATTCCCCATCCTTTTTGGACCAATTCATCTAAAATCATAATACATATACCTGCAGCCACTAATTGTAATACAATGATAAATTGTACTCCAAAATCCTCTTTTACTGATTCTCCATACGCACCTCCAGCAATATATGCAATTGCCTCAAATAAAGTCATCAAAATAGCTAGTACTTTTTGAGTACCTGTGTAGAGTGCTCTTTCCTCGGGATCTTGAAAATTTACAGATATTATTTTGGAACCTACTAGTAGTTGAAGAATCATTCCCGCAGTTACAATTGGCCCGATTCCCAATTCTGCTAGTGTACCTCTTTGAGAAGCAAGGATTACTCTAAGTGTAGCAAACGGATCATTACCACTTTCTTCATCTACGTAACCATACACTGGAGTTCTTAACATGATAATATACAATGTCAGTGCAATAAATGTCCAACCCAGCTTTTGATTAAATGATGGTTTTTTCACTGGTTTTTGAACATCAAATGTTAATCTGACAGGATACTTGAATAGGTTCAAAAATTTAGATGCCATAGCTATAATTACACTGCATATTCTATAATATATAATTCTTAGTAATCCTAGCGGTATCTAAACTTCAATTTTCTTGATCATCCTTTCGTTGAAGTACACTAGAAATATAATTGCATATATATAAGGTCAACATTGATTTGATTGAAATTGTTAAAATTCCTATATTCTCCAATTTTACACAATTTAGTTGAAATTTATTTTAAAGATTTTATTTTTCAATTGGTACACCAACTGAATTACCCCACTCAGTCCAAGAACCATCATAATTACGAACATTGGTAAATCCTAGGAGATATTTCAATACAAACCAAGTATGGCTCGATCTTTCTCCAATTCTACAATAAGCAATAGTATTAATATCCTTTTTCAATAAATTCTCGGTATTATATATGTTTAATAATTCATCATATGTCTTAAAAGTACCATCTTCATTTGCTGCTTTACTCCACGGAATACTTTTTGCAGATGGAATATGTCCACCTCGTAGAGCTCCTTCATTTGGATAATCAGGCATATGCATTCTTTTACCACTGTATTCTTCTGGGCTTCGGACATCAACAAGTTGACCTTGTTCCTCTAAATGTAGAAGTACATCATTTTTTAATGCACGTAATGTTTTATCATCGCGTATAGGTGCTGTATAATTGGTTTTTTCTACAGCAGGTATATCCTTGGTCAATGCTCTTCCTTCTCTATCCCATTTCAATCTTCCACCATCCATGAGTTTTACCTTCTGATGACCAAATAATTGAAATACCCACAATGCATATGCAGCCCACCAATTTGATTTATCACCATAAAAGATGACAGTCATATCATTGGAAATACCTTTTTTACTCATTAACTGCTCAAACTCAGCTTTGTTTAGATAATCTCTTGAAAGTGGATTATTTAAATCATTTACCCAATCAATCTCCACTGCATTTGGTATATGTCCTGAAGGATACAGCAATGGATCTTCATTTGATTCGACAATTCGTATTTCGTGATTTTCAAGGTTATTATATACCCACTCTGTGGAAACTAGAAATTCGGGATTGACATAACCTCTTTCACTAATATCAACCATACATCTAGTTACAAGAAAAAAATATATAAAATTATGTATAGTTTAAACTTTCTAAAATTAGTAGGTCTTTCCAAATAATTGAAAAAATGTATGTCTAATTAATAATCCCAATGTGAATTATTAAATCTGATATGAGCATTTAATTGATAAAATCATAATTTTTTAATAATAATGATTAATTCAAATAATAATATTAGTAAATAGTTTATATTCAATTAATTCAGTTCAAATAAAATCAATACACATAGTTAAATATGGCAATATATAGGCTAAATTTACCATTATCCAAGGATGAAGTTAAATCTTTGAAAATGGGTGACAATATCTACGTTAGTGGAAACATAGTTACAGCAAGGGATGATGCCCATAAACATGCCCTTGAACTTTATGAAAAAGGAGAAAAATTACCCGTAAACTTCAAAGAACTGGCAATCTATCATTGTGGTCCCATTATGGAGAAGGATCAACAGGAAAAATGGAAAGTTGTTGCAGCAGGTCCAACTACAAGTGGAAGAATGGAATTATTTCAGGATAATTTCATAGAAAAATTTGGTACCTCACTTATTATAGGAAAGGGAGGAATGGGTGAGAGAACAACAGCGGCTTGTCGGAAATTTGGTGCAATATATGGAATGTATACTGGAGGTGCTGCCCTTTTAGCTGCAAATCAAATCAAAGAAGTGCTCGAAGTACATTGGTTCGATCTGTTAGGAATGCCAGAATGCTTATGGGTACTCAAAGTCGAGGATTTTGGCCCTTTGCTTGTGGGCATTGATTCACATGGAAACAATTTTTTCACCTTGAATAAGGAAAAAACAAAACAGTCCCTACCAAATGCATACAAAATAATTGATGAAGTATTGGGGGCAAATTAAGTGAAGGTAAGCAATATGTTACTCAAACAAATAATAATTGATTCGACTGTTGAAATTCTTCGAAGATCAGCAACCAAATTACCAAAACCAGTAATGGATGCAATGGTTGAGATTAAAAATACCACCAATGACGAAGGTGCATTACTCCAAATTCAGAATATAGTCGATGATGCATTCTTAGCCATGGAAGAGAGTAAGCCCATGTGTCAAGATACCGGGATTATTTCATTTACCATAGAAGTTGGTGATCATTTTCCATTCAAGTCCGAGTTAAAGGATATCTTAAAAGAAGCTACAATTCAGGCTACCACTGATATTCCTTTGAGACCAAATGTAGTAGACTTCTTCAATGGCAATTCAGGTAATAACATCGATTCTCGTGGATTTTTACCATATTTTTATATCGATCTCATTCCCGGAAATGATGTAAAGATTACAGCTATGACCAAGGGAGGAGGGTCATCCAATGTTTCCAAGTTGGGTATGCTAAAACCAGGATTGGGATTAAAAGGTGCATTACAATTTGTCATAGAAACTGTAGCTGAAGCTGGTCCAAGTGGCTGTCCACCATATAGAGTAGGGGTTGGTATTGGAGGAGGAGAAGATATATGCATGACATTAGCAAAAAAATCATTATTAAAGCCAATAGGATATCGCAATACAGATCACAAAATTGCAGAATTAGAAGAAGCTCTAATGAAAGCATGTAATGAACTCCCAATTGGACCTATGGGAGTAGGTGCAGGGAAAACAGTAATTGATGTAAATATAAATCTAGCCGGAAGACATCCTGCTTCATTACCAGTAGGTGTTGTTTTATCATGCTGGGCATTGAGACACAGTAGTGTTAAGATCACAGCTGAAGGAGATGTAGAATTCACCGAATATTAATTCTCATCATCAATTACACAATCGTTGAAGAGTATTTACTTTAAATTTGAATTAATATCAGAATACTTTCAATAGGAATATGAATATTAAAACATCATACATTTTTGTGAGACACATACAGATTGGATTACTCAGTGCCGACAATATCAGCAGAGATTATTTAGCGAACCAATGGGGTAAAAAAGGAACAACATCTGATATTACATTATATACCGTCGTTCAAAATGATATTACACAAACAACCGTGATTCCAAGTGGTTATCCTAAAAAATTATTACCATTGGTAATTAGTGCTCATATGTCTGATGTATCTATCCTAGGTGTTTCTAAACAGGGATTAAACAGTGAAGTTGGTGAAATAGCACTGTTACTTGATTGTTTGAATATGAAAGGGATTCGTGCAGTAATTGGGTCTGATGTAAAAGGACTCGATAGTTTTCACGACCAAATGATGAAAGTCTTTTCCAAATTATCACTGTCTACATGGCCATCAGCAATGGCATTTGATGGTTCTACAGCTCAGCAAACAAGAGAAGCAATTCTAAATCAATGTGAATCACCGAGGGGAAGTCCTGATGAATACCTAGCAATTGAGGTGGATCACACATTTCCTGTACAAGGAGTGGGATCAGTAATTTTAGGTACTGTAATAAATGGGACTGTTCATAAAGGGCAAAAAATTACCGCATATCCAGGCAATCACACCGGTACTGTTAGATCGATTCAAGTAAATGATGTTGATGCTAAAGAAGCTCACCCCGGTACTCATGTAGGACTTGCACTTAAGGGTATATTACCGAAAAACTTGGAACGTGGAGTTGTACTGGGAAATCCGTCTGAAGATGAAATAAGAGAATTAGAAGATGTAGAAAATTTGAAGGTAAAATTCTCTGCATTTGGTAATAAATCAGAAGATCACAAAAAAGTACACGTAGTTTGTGGATTATATGACACTCCATCAATTATAACAGAATGGGGGAATAACTTATCAATTAAATTTGAAAAAGCAATACCATTTCACCCCAAAACAAGAATGACCATACTGGATTTAAATAAAAAACCAGCAATTCTAGCATCAAAGATATGATTATCATGATAAATTAATTTTCAACATGTTTTACATTATCTGAAACATGATGAAAGTTAATAGGTAAGGGATCAAGTGCTTTTACTTGATACTCACAGTAACTACCAAATTCTTCATGAATACCATAGGATGTCCATGTTACCTCTGTTTTTATATCACATGTACCTTCTATTGCTCCTTTTAATGCACCCATTGTTAATGCACAAGCGATTTGACTTTCTGCCTCTCCTCTACATAGGCATGGATGAATGCGGACTGAAAAATCATTGGGATCTATGCTTGAAAAAGTGGTATTATGATCACCTATTGTAAAAACGGTACCTGGACGATATTCTCCATCTTTGGTATATAATAAATCACTAAAGGGAAATGCCCATTTTACATGTAATAACATCTCATGAACACTATGATGATGAAATTTGAATATCCCATCAGTCAATGCTTCTTTAAGAGTATTTTTCACCAGTTGATATCCAAATTTTATTGCAATTCTTTGTGACTCTTTGATATCATCACCTTCAGAATGTAACGATTTTGCAATCCTACGGTAATGATCTATAACACCATTATAATAATAAAGTGAATGATTTTTTTCACCAAATGTTTGTATTTTGTTAGACTCCACCAAGGATTTTAATACGGGTCTTAAGGAATTTCTATGAAAATTAGTTACTTTAGCCAACTCGTTAATTGAAAATCTCCATGGCGTTCTTGTTAAAAAGAGCAAGATGTGTTCTTGACTATGACAACATGGAAGTTTTTCATCATCGTAACACTTAGATCCCATTTAATACACTCTGTCTTTAAGTGATTTTTCTAGCTATTTACTTCTTGGGTTGCAAATAAGATTCTTGCATCCTCTATGGTCAGATCAATGACACGATAGTTTTGATCTGGATTTAACGAGTAGTAACAAGATCGCATGTCACCTAAATTAGGCATTGTGACAATCAATCCCTCTTCTGCCAGCCTCCTTAGAGCATATCGAACCGTTTTTGCAGGCATATTGACTGTCTGGATAAGTTCCTTTTGAGTCAAATTACCATATTCAGATAATATTAATAATATCTTTTTAGAAGAATTGGGTAGTTTGGGTAAATTATAATCAATCATTTTTATTCGAGTTTCCTGTG
>JAOUKW010000460.1 GCA_029882335.1 Candidatus Heimdallarchaeota archaeon
ACCAAATTTTAAAAAAATTTAATCTTATTTCGTAATTTATATTTAATAATTTTATTCAAATAATTCATTGATTCTCACATTACAATCACTACTAGTTAGATTTCATAATTTGCGATCACAAGGATTTTATTCTGTAATATTAAGAATAAATAAAGGAATATGTCGGATAACACTACAAAATTAAATTTAGGTCCAATATTTATTTCACTTGCTGCAATTCTATGGACTACAGATATTTGGGTAAGAGGAAATTTACAGGGTTATTTGACTGCATCTCAAATAGTTTTGTTAGATCATGCATTCATAATAATCATTATATCACCACTGATAATCAAAAATTTTAGAGTATTACGTAATTTCAAATTAAAGGAATGGTTTGCATTATTATTCATAGGAATTGGTGGGTCTGCTCTTGCAACAGTAGCTTTGACCCAAGGGTTTTTCACTGGTAATTATCCATTTCAGTATGTGGCTGTAGTAGTTTTATTACAGCAAACCCAACCCATAATTGCCATAGGGCTAGCTCATGTTCTATTAAAAGAGAAACTTCCCAGATATTACTACATATTTTCACTATTTGCACTTATTGGTGTTTATTTAATCATTTTCCCACCACCAGTAGAAGGAAGAGGTATCTTTAGTGGTTCATCTATATGGCTTAATAATTTTAGTAGTGATCAAGGCATAAAGGCAAGTATTTATGGATTAATTGCAGCATGCCTGTGGGGTGGATCAACTGTATTTGGTAGATATTTATTAAAGCATAGCAGTTCAAATTTAGATTATCTACAAATGACTGCCTTCAGATTTTTTATTGCATTTATCTTCCTTATTGGTTTTGTAGGATTTACTGATAAATATCCAACTTTAACTACGCTTTCTGAACCACGAGTCATCCCTTCTATTTTGTACATGGCATTAATTGTGGGCTTGTTATCTCTTGTATTGTATTATAAAGGATTAAAAACAACACACGCAAGTATATCTGCAATATCAGAACTTGCCTATCCATTATCATTTTACATGCTCATGCCAATTTTATTAAATCTAGGAAATAAAGTAGAGTTTACAATTACTCAATTAATAGGTTCAGCAATCCTTGTTGCCTTTTCTACTGCGTTAAATTATAATTATGGTAGAATTTCAACTCTCAATGATGTCGTAAGTACAGTAAATTAACTTCTATTTTTATAAGTCAACACCATCCCAACTAAAATGAAAAATTTACTCTTGTAGATATTTTTAGTTCAATTAAAGTCGATATGTTATTTATATTTCTCTCTTATTGTAAGCAATTAAATTCAATCATTTCCTCTCGATATTCGGGAAATCTAATACAACCATCAGGTCTATCTTCATATATTAAACAAACGGATTGATGATTTAATTCTAAATGACTTTTGCAAAGTCCATCATTAGTTTTTTCAATGGTAAGTACAAGAAACGGACATGGTATTTGATTTAGTTGTGGATTTGAGGAATGTATCTTATTTGTATCATAATTATCTAGTCCATTCTCAACTATCCAAAACCAAGAAGCCTCATCAATAATTTCTAAAGTATCCCACAATATTCCATTAAATTTTGATCGAATTATATCATATATTCGGGGTATTTCAGAAGTAAAGCGATTTCGTAAACGCGAAAAATCCTTACAACAATTACCACATTGATTACATCCAAGCCATGAATTTGGATGAAATAATTCTTTCGGATCAGAGGGTAATGGTACATTCATTCTTTTATTAAGAAATGTCCAAATTGCCTCTTTTGGTAATGAAATATCTTCTAATCTTATGATATTTTTCCCATCCATTGGAACATCCATTTTCAAGTAGTTTGATTGCTTTGGATAATCAAATCTCAATACATGTGTGTCTACCACACCCAATGCATTTATCATATCTACTTTCCATATTCCCTCATCATCAAACCACTTCCTCCAATCAAAATAATTTTTTCTGGAATAAATCATGAGATAACTTTCTAACACAGTGCCATCCTGAAATTGAATAGATTCTATTGACTCACCAAAATTAATTGAAAAATCAATGTTGTGTAATGTGGATGATGTAGTAATAATTATCCTTCGAATTTCTTGTTGTGACTTAAGGACAGACTGGTTATCTAGAATAAAATCGCCAATTATCATTATATCTATATCTTGGGGATTAGATTTAGATGAAATTACCGATCCAAGTAAATAGATTTCCGCAATTGCAGTAGAATAGATAGGTGTTGATAAAACCTCTACCACCAATTCAAGTGTTTGCATTATTTGAAATCTATTTACTGTATCCATCGTTATTTCATCCTGGATTTTCTCTTTTTGATTTGTCTATCTCTGAACTTAGTAAAATCTACAAAATTATCCTTTGATTGCTTTTGTGCTGACTTCTTTGATCCAGATTTTGAAGACCTAACTTGTTTGTTAACTGATGATTTCACTGGTTTTTCACGTACTACTGTGTTAACTTGTAAATCACCACCTGCAATATTTGGTTTATTGAAACCATACTTCTTGGAGATTTCTTTTCGGTAATTCTGTCTTTCCGCAGAGTACGAATAATATGATGACATCTTTGCAAATTTTTGATCATAAGACCTCTGTTTACAATTCTGCATCATAGTATCTAAGAAACTAATTTTGAGACCTATTCTCTCATCAGTATTGTTTTTTTCGTTTAATTCAACCAATACCTCTCGTCGATTTTTAATCATCTCAATTGCTTGCTCAAATTGATTAGTTTTCATACACATAGTTATTTCTTTAATGTAATCGCCAAGTAAGAAAAGTTCAATATTTGTTTTTACTTGAATATCTTCTTTTCCTTTCTTAAATTTACTACTAAAAGAAAGCTTGTACTCCTTAATAATCTCCATACCAGCAATTTCATTTATTACATCATCATATCGTAAAAATACTTTTACAACACCTTGATCAACATATTTTGGAACTGTAATTTTTGCAATTACATAAAGTTCATCAAGTGCCCTGATATCACCAATTGCAGTCATATTTCCTCTTGAATTGTATCCATAGATTTTATCTATTTGCAACGAATCTGATACAAACTCTATCTCCAAATTTCTCCAGATTGCATTTTGTATTCCGGTTAATTCTCGGGATACAATTGTAGTAATATAATTTGCATTTTCTATGTAA
>JAOUKW010000461.1 GCA_029882335.1 Candidatus Heimdallarchaeota archaeon
TATTATTCTATTTATTCTATTATGATTTGGTTAACATTACTAGTTTACTTATCATATTAGCATTCCGCGGAGGATTACAAGGATTTCATCAAAATGCAGTTTCATCAATTATACCTTCTATGGTTCCTAAAGATAAA
Organism: Candidatus Heimdallarchaeota archaeon; assembly: GCA_029882335.1. Lineage (GTDB taxonomy): Archaea > Asgardarchaeota > Heimdallarchaeia > Heimdallarchaeales > Kariarchaeaceae > JAOUKW01. The sequence continues at coordinate 138 of JAOUKW010000461.1, forward strand.
TTAAGCAATTATAACGCATTATCTTCACTTAGTAATGGTCTAACAGAGTTTATCGGTCCGATTGTTGGTGCAATATTACTAGGTGTACTTGGATTGGAGAATATTGAGCGTATTTTTTTAATTGATGTAGTTACTTTTTGTATTGCACTAATTCCATTGGTTATAATTACAATACCAGTTATTTCTAAAAAATCCAAGCAATCATTTTATAAGGATTTCAAAGAAGGTGTTAGTTTTATTAGGAAAACTCAGGGATTACAATCGCTCCTAATGTTACTTGTTAGTCTTAACTTATTAGGAGGTTTTGTTTTTGTGGGTATTCCATTAATTGTTTCAAGAGATACTCTCATTAATGGCGACCATAAAACCTATGGTATAACTATGGCATTTTTTTCATTTGGGATCTTAATAACTGCAGTATTTTTATCGGTGAAAAAAATTTTTAAAAATAGTGTATCTGGTAATTTTATTGGGATGTATATTGCAATTAGTGGAGCATATATTATGACATTAGCTTGTTTCTTAAAAAGTCAATATGTACTTTTTGCATCTACTTTTCTTATTGGTGCTGGAATTTGTGTGAATAATACCAATAGTATGACGATATGGCATAGCGTGGTTCCTAACGAACTTCAAGGAAGGGTATTTTCTGTTAGAATTCCAATTGTTTATTCAGCTTTAACTATTTCTATGTTATATTCTGGATTTTTAATTGCCTGGTATGATATTAGGTTTTTATTATTAATAATCTCGATACTGGCAACATTAATTATCACATTTACATATTTATTTTCTGATCTTCGTAATGTAGATACATCTAAAATTGCATCTGATTTAGGCAAAGAGTTAAATGATAAATAATGTATGATCTAATTTGTACAAACAATGATTAATTAAGACATATACAAGATCACCCAATAATACATTAAAGAGTTTATTACCAAGTTTTGTGAGATTATTAATATAATTTTTCTAGTGATTGTATACCTTTTATTATATCAAGAAAGATAAATTCTAAATCATCATTTAAAACGGACACATCATAATATGGAACTTCTCGACCCAACCAATCAGAAAGCTCTTTTGCAAATTTAATACCATCATCCACTGGTAAGCATGTTTCATCCCGTTTGTCATTTTTATTTCCAATCACTACAAAATTCAAAAATTTTCCCTGATTAACCTCTGTAAATTCAGTGATATATTTGTGCAAATTAATAAATGATTCAGCCTTACAAATATCATACATTAGGATAGCACATTTAGAACCTTGATGTAAATCCTTTATTGAACCATATCTATGATTTTGTGGAATTACCCATATATTAATAATCCAACTTGTATTTTCAAAATTAATATTCTTTTGATAAACATCCAAACCAATGGTCTGTACACCCTGTAATCCATATTTATTAAGAAAGGTCTTTTTCCCAACACCATCATCTCCAATAACTGAAATTTTGTATATTTTTCGATTTTCCATAAATATTTGTGTTTATTGGAGAATATTATTGTTTTTACTGTTGTATAATAAAATTAAGATAAATCTAGAAATAATATTTAAGATAAATCTAGAAATAATATAAGTATGAGTTAGAATCACTATTAATGATCTGATTCAAATAGTTGGCCTAATTGCTTTGCAATATCTAAAAAGATATATTCCAAATCATCATTTTCAACAGATACATCATAATATGGAACTTCTCGACCCAACCACTCTGAAAGTTCTTTTGCATATTTAATACCATCATCCACTGGTAAGCAAGTTTCATCCCGTTTGTCATTTTTATTTCCAATAAGTATAATACAAAATTTATTATGATAGGTATCTTGAACACTATCTACAAATGTAGACAAGTGTTTATGAAGGCGACTAAAAGATTCAACATTACAGATATCAAATATTAATATAAGACAAACAGACCCCTGATGATATATCGTTTTTATATTTTCAAATCTTAAAGAAGAAGACATTTCAAAAAATTGAAAAAGTATGGGTTGATCATCAAAATTTAATCTTTTAATGGAAAAATTCATTCCTGCATTATATTCTTGTCCATCAGTATTTGTATATTTTCTCATAAAGGTTTTTTTTCCAACTCCATTTTCACCAATAACAGAAATTTTGTACAATTTTCGTTTTTCCATATTTTTAATTTCTCGAACTATTTTTAAATATTTTCTTTAATAGATAAAATTTTCTTAGAATTATGCTTATACGGTAAATATCTTTAAGAATTAAAAAATATATTATATAAATTAGTGGTTAATTCCTTAAATTTATGCGTATAGTCATCACTATATACTGATTCATAGGATTTTAATTTGTCGTAAATTAACTTTATTTTATTTTTGATTTCAGAATCAACTTCGTTAATATTACTTATAATATAATGATATGCAGAAGTATAACTTAATGCGAAACTATCATTTGACATACTTATTCGGTTGATAAGGAGGTCTAGAAAATAATTACATGATTCAAATAATAGATTTTCATCCATTAAGGATGTTCCATAATTGATAATTGCTGCATCATTATTGGAATCAATATCAATGGCTAATTTATATTTTTCTCTTGCCTCTTTATATCGTCCTAGGGAATTTAAACAAATACCCCAACTCCGATAGCATTCATAGGTTGGATTTATAGATATTGATTTTTCATAATATTCCATTGCTTTTTCTTTTTCTCCCAGATGATCATAAGATATTCCAAGATTATGATAAACTGACGGAAATTTTGGATCGATTTGTATAGTCTGAAGATATGATGCGACTGCTTTATCAAATGTACCTAATCTATCATAAATAATGCCAATAATCACATAAGCTGTTGGTTCTTTAGGATTATACGCTATACTTTGTTGTAATTTAATTAATGCTTCATTCAAATTACCCATTTGGAGTAATGCAGAACCCCAATTCAGATATGGTGCGAAATATTCAGAATTAATTGAAATTGAAGTTTCAAATTTGTTTATAGCCTCTTCGAACTTGCCTTCGGATAGCAACGATTCT
>JAOUKW010000462.1 GCA_029882335.1 Candidatus Heimdallarchaeota archaeon
ATTTTACATCTTGCTCTTTCAGATACTGAGTTATATTTTCAATTTTTATCTTATATTTAGTATTTAGCTCTTTTTCAATATTTTTCTTTGAACTATTTAATTCATCGTATTTTTTATTTATCCGGTCGAGTTCTTCTATTTGTTCTACAATTTTTGTTTTTCCTTGTTTAAATTCAAGTTGAGTTTTTTCTAATATTTCAATTCCTTGATTTGAATTTTTAATTTCATAGGTTATATTGGATATTTTCTTTAACAAAGTTATGATTTTATTTGTAAACTCACTATGCTTGACATTTAAATTTTTAGTAAAATTTTCATTATCTAATTGATATTTTAATTTTTTAGCTAAATTATCAAGCTCACCAACTAATAATTCAATATGTGGTATAATTTCCTCTACTTTACGGTAGGCTTGTATGGATGCTTCAGGATTATTAATTATTTTTGACTCTAGAGTCAATTCCTTATTAGTTGATTTATTCAATAAATTGGATCTTGAAATATCATTTTCCTTAATCTTTAAATTAATATCTTCTATTTCTGAGTTTAGAGATGTGATTATTATATCCTGTTTTTCAACTTCTTTTTCAAATAATGTCTTTGAATAGGAATCGGAGACAAATAAGCGATATTTCTCAAGAGATACTGTATCTTTAATTAATATACTTGGTTGGATAAGAACTATAAGGGCAAACGTAAAGAAAAGAGCAAATACTAAAAATATCATATTTATGGGAAAATTCAATGCAAATGTAAGTGCTAAAAATATAAGAGCAGATATTGATGTTAATACCTTTCCACTTGAATTATAATTTTTTTGCGTTAATATATTTTCTTTCTTTTCTATTAAGTTATTTTTATATTTAAGTTCTATATCCAACTCTGCTTTCTTATTATTTACCTTAGTCTCATAGGAGTCAATTAGTTCAGAGAAAGTTTCAATATTTTTCTCAATTCCATCCTTGTTTGCTATGTAGTCGATATACTCCTGTATCCGTTTAATTTTCAACTCTATTGGTATTTTTGTTAACTCACCTTTAATTTGGATTAAATTTTTCTCAATAGTTTTTAATTCCTTTGGAAGTGTAATTATTTCTGATTGAGAAAGTACTTTATTTGTTTGTTCCATATCTTCAAAATTTATCTGTTCAGGGATTTCAGATTGACATAATCTTATTTCCTTATTGAATTTTTCTAGTTCTTCAATTATACTTGACAGTGTATAATGATCTAATTTATCAATTCCTTCTTTGGATTCTTTCAATTTTAGTTCAAGTTTCTGGATTTCTGAACTTATCGGTTGAATTTCTATCTTGAATTGATCTAATAGATCTAAATTTATGTTAATTTTTTCAAGTTGAGCCTTCAAATCATTTGTTTGTTTTGTTAAATGAATTTTATCAGTATATTTTTTATTTAAATTCAATTCTTCCCCTTTGATATTATCCAATATCACAACTTGTTTCTTTAATTCTGAAACTAAATCAGACAAAGGTTTATTGATTTTCAATATGCTATTTTTCTTTTCAGTGCGAATTTTTAACTCATTATGTAGCATATCTACTTGTTTTGATGCATTAGCAATTGATGCATCACCTTCCTTATATTTTTCAATGAGTCCAATTAATCCTTTATGAGAAGATTTTGTATTATCAGAAATATTCCTTAATTTCCCCAATTCTGCTAAAGATTTTTGGTTATTGGTATTTATTTTATCTTTTATTTTTCCAAATTTAGTTATCGATAGATTCTGTTTAGATGATACTTGGTTTAGTTTCGTAAGCGATTCAGTATCATTTTGGATTGTGAAAGCTTTGCTTAAACGAATTATATAATCATCATAACTTATTTTACTCGGATCTTTTAGATCAATACCTTGCTCCAAAATACCCAACCGGCTCTCTTGCAAATCTCTCCAGATGGTGTTTAATTCGGTATCGCGTAATTTGTCATTTAATTCTAATTGTTTTAGTTTTAATTCCTTAGTTCTAGATTGAATATCTTTAATCTTCTGTGTAATAACATCATTTATTTCTTGCATCCATTGAAATGATAATATTTTTGAGAAAACATTTGCTCTAATATTCTCATCAATTACCAATGCTTCATTTATTATCTCCTGGGATAGAAAATTTGTTAGCTGAAAATCCTCTGGATCTAATTTTAATTTCTCTTGAATATTGTAAATAAATTCTGTTTTATCCAGTAAAGTATCATTTATGTAATACCTTTGATCCGGTTTTTGAGCAGAAGTTAAATATGATTTATTTCGTTTTGGTCGATTTATCTTACAGACCAAATTAGTAGTCTTATTGGTAAACTCCAGTATGACCTGCAATCTAGAATTTTTTGATGAGTCAAGATTATAAAGAGCATCAATTGATCCGTATTCTGATTTTCTTGTAGCTGACTCAAATCTATTGATTTCACCAGATAATCCCCATAATATTCCCTCTTGAATACTAGTCTTCCCTTTACCATTATTGTCAAATAATACAATTATTGATGCTTCAGGAAATGTAACTTCTGTATGATGTAACTTTCTAAAATTTTCAAACTTAACTCTCTGTAACCTCATTATCTCCCACCACATATGTCTCTGTTAGTTGTTCTAACATTTTATTTAATCCCTCCAAGCCATCCTGTTTGTAGGATGATTTCATTGATTCAATTAGTTTTATTGAGTTACTGTCCTTCTTTTGATTTTCAATTGCTAGTTCAAAAAATTTATCCTTCATTGAAAACGACATAGGTCATCAAATTACCACGATGTATTTTCTTATATAAATTAAGACCAAGATTAAAATAATTTTGCCCAATTTGTGTGATAAAAATTGAAGATCATGAAACAAAAGCTAAATTATTCAAGTCATATATTGTTTAGCACTTTAATAATAGGTGATTTAGTTTAGAATACGCTTTCTTTGCTTAATAATTACTATTGTAATTAATCCAAGTATAAAAACAGCTTGATCAAATGGTACATTTTCATTTAGCTCATCACAGATCCTCAAATCCTTTAATTTAGTAAACATCAGATAGTTTATTGTCTCTCTAATTCCATTCACATTCAATCTGGTATTCTCATCACTTAGCTGATTGACTATGGCTGCCAACTTTTTTTTCATATTTCCACGCTCACTGAGTG
>JAOUKW010000463.1 GCA_029882335.1 Candidatus Heimdallarchaeota archaeon
GTATCTACTCTTAATATATTTATTTTTCAGATAGTTTTTCAGTGTTATATAAAACCTTTAATTTAGAGATATTTGAGTTACTCTTATCTCACTTGTAATGTAATATTATTTTTTATAAATATTATAATCTTTTTTTTAAGTATACAATCATTATAATCTAATTTATTTTCATATATTTTCCATCTCTAGTAGTAATTTCTATATCTTTTTCAATTATTTATCAACAGTTTTTGTGCATTCTTTTGATTAATTAATTAATGTTTTTTCCATTTTCGTTCCTTCAATTTATTGGTTTTCGTTTATTTTATATTATTATTTGAAATTCAACATATTTTCTACGAATTTTTATCGATATACCATAACTATTTAGTTATTATAATTATTAAATATAACAATTTCGATCAATTTTGCTTTTACTTTTATATATATTTTATTTTTCTTTTACATATTTAACATATTTTTTTTCTATTGTTATAGCCTATTAATTTTTCTTTTCACCTATATAATTATTATTCAATATATATTCTATTAGATTTATAATATTTTTGTTTTTTATTATCTATCTTATTTTTATATATTATTTTTTATTAATATTTTTATATCACTATTTATATTTTTTATTTACCTATTTTATTTATTATCTGTTCTTTATTATTATTAAATTTTTATTTAATTAATTATTATCACAATTATTTGTAAATTTATATATTTTCAAATATGTTTACTTATTAACTTAATATTTTCTAGGCAAACTATTGATTGTTAGTTCAACTAGAATATTATATTTTTTGATTAATAAAATAATTTCATCAATTTACAAATTTTCCCAAAAAATAACCACACTTCCAAAGTAATTTCTTTTAACACTAGATTTCATCAAATTTATACTAATTCCACAACGTTTATTATACTAAATCATATATTTTCACTTATGAATAGGTTAATCATTTTTCTTGGAGAAGAAACTACAAAAATAATCCAGAACAATGATACCAAGGAATTCATCTCTATCTCAGGTTATCCTCATTCAAATGAAGAATATAGTATGTTTATTGAACCAAAGATAATAAAGAAGTTTGAATCATATTTGGATAAGTTTTTGTTGATGGAAACTCCAATGTACGACCTTTTACCCGATGAAAGAGACTCGGCTGACTTTTTAAATGAAGTTATTATTAACATCAACAAGACTGTATCACTCATCGAAATTATCTACCCCGATATTTTCAAATCAGTTGTCGTTAATATTTGCAAACATCTCAATCAGAAAAATATCAATACAATATACAGAATCAGTAAATTATCCAACATGATTTATCACCATCTAAAACAAGATCACTTAATTATACTTGATTTATCCTATTCATTTGCAAGTGTGATAATGTTGATAGATGGTGAAGTTATTTCACATGAATTTTTACTTAATGGATTTTCAAATCTAATTAGAAATATGCATAAAAAATTATTCTATAATAGAAATTTAGAGATCGGACCATATGGAAAAAATATCGATAGTTCACACATTACATATGAGATGATAAAGAATATTTTATTGAATCAATGTAAAGTAATGAGCATCAAACAATATGCTATGTTTCGCATGGACAATGGAATATCAATAAAACCGATTGGTGTAATTATTCCAGAACAAATCACGATTGATATTCCAACCAAAGGTATGATTTATGAATTATTACCACCAATTGAAGAGTCACCTCAATCAATTCTTGTTTTGAAGGAAGAATTATATTCAATGGGTGAAAGTTATTTTGAGATATTATCTAGGGAGAAAGATTCATTATTCAATAATTTAAATCAAACCCTGGCAGAATTGTACAATGACATTCCAATTAATAAAAAGAACCAAAAATTTAGCTTGGTTGTTACTGGTCAATATATCAAGGGTATTGCGAATAGATTGATGGAAGAATATACATCGAAAAACAATATTGACACTCAGATAATAATTGATAATATTATCGAATTCAATTGGGATGAATTGGATTTCACCAAAATCCCATCAATAGAAATTAAATTAGATTCGATATGACTTTCATGTTCAAGTATATCATGAGACTAAATAATTGTTGATTGGCAATATCATTTTTGGTTCCTGATTCATGATTTAATTTGATCTATTTTGAAAATATTGATTTTTATTTCAAAAATATTAACAATGCCTACCCTATTCACCAAATCCCCAATATTATTTTCTTAGTTTTTCTTTAACTAATCGCGGAAGTATACCTATATTAATGATCGTAATATATCATGAATGTGTCGACATTTAGGAATTTTTTAGCAATTGAAAACCTAGGAGGAGCGAGATGGCATCCTGAGTTCAATCGAATAGTCTTTGTTTATGACATTAGTGGTGTTTATCAGGTATTCCAATTAGAGATAGTTGAAAATACCAAACAATGGCCATCTAGATTGAGTTTTGAAGAAAATAGATGTACTGATCCGCGTTATTTAACAGATGGAAGTATTTTATACAGTACTGACGAAGGTGGAAATGAGAATTTTCAACTGGGTCTTGTAACAAATGATGGAAGTCAGTTTATTATTAGCCAAGATTCACGTGCGAAGTATTCTCCATTAGGTGTGAATGATGAGTATATCTTTTATTCAGCCAATTTAGAGGATAAATCTAAATTTTCGTTGTATCGTCATAAACTCCCATTATTGACCAATCACCCAGAATTGACATTCACACCCGAATATGGTATAATTGGATCATTGACGATAAGTCCAAATAAAGAATTAATAGCAATTTCAGTGTATTATTCAAACCAGCATACAGATATTTTCATATTAAACCTTCTAGATGGTTCTTCAAAGAGAATTACAGCAAAGATTAATTTAAGTAATACGAATAGATGGTTTCCCATACGGTTTATTGGAAATGATGGATTATTAGTATCAACAGAGCATGAAAGCGATTATCTTCGTCTAGCATATTTATCTGTAACAGGAGAATTTAGCACATATAGTCAAATTGAACAGAATTTTCACTACGATATCTCAGGATACACCTATGATAAATCAAATAACTCAAGTCATACATATTTTTCAATCAACGATAATGGATATACCCGACTGTATAGAGGAATATTTAGAAAATTAACAGTAGAAGACATGGA
>JAOUKW010000464.1 GCA_029882335.1 Candidatus Heimdallarchaeota archaeon
TTTCAGCCTTTATTGTAAAGGAGAATTCATCTCCTTTTGATAAAACATCATCAGGAGCCGCGTTTGTTAATGAAGTCAATAGTAAAATCATTAACATACTAGTTAGTATTATTTTCATGTGTCGCATAAATGCTCAAAGCAGACAAAACAAGAAAACATTTAAATTTATTTATTTCTCCAAAAATTATTTCTCAATTATATTTTTTGATTACATTTGAATAACATATAATACATAATTGTGGTAAAAATATACTTAATTAATGATTTGTATATTTATTTATATTTTTGTATGTCGAATTTATTATATCTCGAATTTCAGAATTCTGACATGGTAGGTAGGGAAAAGACTGAATTTGTGTACGGATGTATTAGTGTCCCGACAATACAGATCATGGGAAGGCAGTGTGAACTACATCTGGTAAATCCCTATCATAGCTCAACAAAACATGCAAATTGTGGTGGTAACCTGAAAAGAAGCAGGGATCATTATGATATTACTAGCTGTGGTAAATGTAATATTATGGTTAATACGCATTTGAATGCAGCAATTAACCAGGTTTTGTTCACGATCCGAAGCAGAAGCTGAATTCAGCTAGTTTGGCAGATTTTCCAAACTTAAAGATCTAGTGTAATATAATTGATTCCAAGAATTATTATATTAGTCAAAAGAGGTGGGGAAAATTGCAATATATAATTCGTCGAGCGGATATTGAAGACATTCCTGATTTAGTAAGACTGAGAAGGATAATGTTTGAAGATATGGGATTGGGTACAAAAGAATCCAATGATTTATCTGATGAAAATACTAGAAAACAACTGGAGGGGATGATACCCAATGCTGATCTTATTGGTTGGGTTGTAATACAAGAAGGGAGGATCATAGTTTCTGGTGCAATATTATTTGACCAACACCTACCTTCACCTCTAAATCCAACTGGTTGGATTGCATATATATTAAATGTGGCTGTTGAAGAACCTTATCAGCAAAAGGGAATCGCAACTCATATTATGGTTATTATACTCAATTGAATTTCAGAAAATGGATTTTATGTAGCAATACTTCACGCATCATACAAAGGAAGAGTCTTGTATAACAAATTGGGATTTGAACAAACCAATGAAATGCGACTTAGAATTACCTGATGAAATTTACATTCAAGATTTGCTAAAATTCACTGCCTTTCGTGGTATCCAAATATAAATTGGTAATTCAATAAATCTATTTATGTTATGCTTTGATTTTATCAAAATTAACAGGTAATTTAGTCATATTGGCGATGATTTCTATTAATCTCTTCATTCCTTGGTGGTCATTCGTCCTTAGATGAAATAATTTCAGAGTTCCCTCTGTAGGATGAGCTAATGAGAATTGATAATAATCTGTATTTGGTTTAATAAAAGGTAAAAATCTTTTACTAAATAACTCTAAAATGGCAATTCCAAGCTCAACAAAAAAATCAGCTGGTGATGAATTCATTACCTCAGATTCTACATTGAGGCCTCTAAATTGAACCTCTCCGTAATTTATAACTGATAAACTTGATTCAGGTATAATGACAATCAATTTGTTACCATAGGTGTCAGAGATATGTTTTTCAGTAACTACAATATTTCTAACATTGCCAAATTGTAAATAAAAAAACCTTATAGTATTGAGCATGATGAGCATAAAGATCATGGTATACATGAATTCCGCGAATGATAGAGTTGTAGGAATAACAATCCAAATGCCAACTAATATGAGATTTAATATAATCATAACTAATAAATCTTCTTTAAAATCACTTAATCCTTTTTTTAACTTGATTCTACCACTAATATTAGGATTTTCAACTACAATTCTCACAATCTCGAAATAGTTACTCATCCTAAAAAGATTTGTATAATTGTGAATATAAATCGATCGTTATTTTTGTTACAAATCACGGTCTGAAGCATCATAATACATCATTTAGATGTGTATATCTATAAAATTCAATAGATAGCCGGAATCTTGATATTGGTATTATTATTTATTAGATTGTTTTTAATTTATACTTATTAGATTGTATTTGAATATGATATAAATAATTCCTATTAAGTTAATCATCAAACAATAACTTGAGATTATTTGCACTCATTTCTATTAATATTATTCTTTATTTTGAGATAAATTAATTTTCATCCGTATCATGACAACAAATAAGGCAACTACAAAAATAGTTCCAATTTGAAAGGGAGAATTCAAGAATCCTGCTTCATCTGTTACAGTACTAATTTGAGTGGTAGTTACTACTTCTGTTTGGGTTATCACGGTATCATTTACTGGTAACTCAATAATAAATGCATGAACTATTCTTGTCATTCTTTCTGTCAGGTCAAATGCTACAATGGTAAAATTATGTGTTCCTTCGGTTAAATTAGTTAGAACCGTTCCAGATATTAGAGAATTATCAAGTGAATTATCAAAATAAATTGAGGAATTCTTTAAATTTGCATCTGATATGGTATAATCCAATTCTACTGAGGTTACATCATATCTTCTAACTTCTGGGCTAAATACCCTAACTAGTGGATTTGTTGTATCGATTGTAAATTGAACACTTGAAACATCAGTATGGCCGGCTAGATCCACAACTACAATTGTTAAATTGTGAGCTCCATCTGATAGATTTGGCATGATATCTCCATTACTCCAATTCAAAGTATTTAATACATTATCTAAATAATAATACACACTTTGTACTGGTTCATTTACGGTATAATCGATGTATACTCTATTAGTTGCATATAAGTCTGCAGTAGGTGAATTGATCACAACTTCTGGAGGTGTAATGTCTAATTTAAGCACCACAATATCAAATAAACCATTATTTGTAGTATCCCATCCATTAAATACTGGAAAATTAGATGAATCAGAATATCCAGTTACATATATATTATTAGAACTGTCTAATACCAAATCCCATCCAAAATCACTCTCTATACCACCTACATAAGTTGAAAATAGTAGATCAGAACCTGAGGCACTAAGTTGAAATACAAATAACTCATTAAGTCTACCATAGGTGTCATTAAATGGATTCACCATAGGAAAATCATTTGAATATGTGTACCCAGCTACATACATGTTATTATTACTATCCAGCACCAATGACTT
>JAOUKW010000079.1 GCA_029882335.1 Candidatus Heimdallarchaeota archaeon
ATTTTTTGATAATTCATTACATCATGTTGTTTATGCACATTTCACCATAGGTATCATATTAATTCTAGTTAATTTGATTAGAAATTTTTTTGCCCTAAATACATCCTCATTCCAGAGAATAAAACAAATTTCATTAAAAAACAATTTACTAAATATTGCTATACTCATAATATTAATTGATTATTTCTTTATTTTAATGATTTACAAGGAAAGAGGTTGGGATGCATTACATTTCTATTTTCCAAATGCTGTCTACTTTTATAATGTAGATGATATTCCATCAGGAATTAACCCATATTCACTTTATCCTATTTTCAAACCTCCACTAAATGTATTATATATCACTTACTCCTTTTATGTTACAAAAGGTATTCCTGGACAGGCATTTGCTAATCTACATGCGTTTGTTTTTCTAATTTTTACTGCATTATTAATTCATCGAATTACTATGGAATTAACATCCACTCTTATTATTTCTCAAACTGCAGTTTTATTCTTCCTATTAACCCCACTTACGTATTTCATGATATATGAATATGCTTATTATCAAGACCTACCATTAATGTTTTTTTATTCTTCTGCAATTTATTTTTATTGGAAAGGAAAGGATCATTATTCTATGCAATATATTGGTGGCATCTCCACTTGTTTGGCTATTTTGAGTAAATTATCCGGTTATACTGTGATAATTGTTATTTTAATATTATTTTCATTTTCTCCGCGGTATAATTTTTTCAGATATATTGTAATCTTTTTACTAACTACTTTTTTAGTATATAACACTATTTTTGATAGGTTTATTGGTACTGCTGCTATTCTTATCATTTTAGCTTTACTCTTGATACGGAATATCCGAAATGAACCAATACAGAGCGAAAGAAATTTTATTCATTTCATTTTATCCATGTGGCTACCAATCTTATTTGGAACTTTTTGGTTATTTTATATTTCTCAAAATGAGGTAATGTTTGAGTTTATTAAACAATTATATATTCAAAGAGAAAATAATGAAATTGCTTGGTATTATGTAGCTACTACTGATCCAAATTTAGTTTTCATGGAAAATGGAATGAGTGTTACTTTTACAGCAAGTATTCTTTATTATTTCACAGGATCTATGATGGGATTAACATGGGCTGTATTTAAATTTTTAGAACTTATTAAATCGAGAAGTTCTACTGAATTTGCTTTTCTTAAATCTTGGATTTTCTCTTTCCTCATTATATGGTATGCATATTTTGGTAATGTGACCTCTCGTTATTTAACTGCAATATTAGTACCTACTTCGATAATCACTGCTATTGGTTTAAGGAATTTGTATTTACGTTATTTCCATTCTCTAAATAATAGCCATTTTGGGTTGGTCTCATTTATTATTATTTTTTCTGCAACGTTATCTTATTACCCTTTTATTCCCCTCGAATACATGTTGATATCATCTATAAATTACAGATTATTTCTATATCATACCAATCAGTTAATGTTGCTTACTTATCTATGTGGTTTTATGATTTTATTTTTTGTTTTATCTAAATATATTAATCGAATAGATTTTAGATCTAACAAAACAAAAGTTAATGTTTCTGTGGGTCTCCTCGCACTCTTTTTAATTGCGCCACAAATCGGCTTTATGCATAACAGTGGGTATGACATTGATAAATTCAATGAAGATGCAAATTTCTTTACCAGAGAGAATTTTCAAGAAGTAATAAATATAATTCGTTCTGCTTCAGGTATATCTGACACTATCGTTTCTGTAAATACACCAGGTTTAGAATATTACCTGGTAAAAACAGTCTTAGATTTAGTCTTAATATATGATAGTCCACTTAGATCGGTATTATTAACTAATAATCTAACCAAGTTATTACAGGACATTAACGATTTTGAGATGAATATTTTTGTTCTTTTAGAAGCTAGTCATGTTTATTATGAGGTTTACGTAAATGGCATTGCACACATACCTTTAATACAGCTTATACTAAATAATACTCATTTTGAGAATATATTATTGAATGATGAATTTTCTGTGTATAAAAGAATCAATTAAAGATTTTCATCAATTTCCATCTTTAATCCTATATTTATTCCAATGTATGATAATAGACCCATAATACCTATGTCTAGAAAAATGGAAAATAATGTATAAACAGGCTTAAATTTATGACCAAAAAGGATTGTATTATTTGTCATAAATAATATTTCTGTTAAACAAAATCCAAGTAATATTCCGAACACTACGGCAGAAAATCCTATTTTTATAAAATTTCTTAGTAAAGAGAATATAATTTGATTTTTGGTAAATCCAATATTTCTAACAATCAAAATTTCTCTTTTATTTTCACTGATATAACCTGCAAATACACCACTCATATTTACTAATAAAGCAGTTGAAATTATAATTACTTGAACAACCACTATTGCAATGATAAATCCCAATGGTCCTTTTAATGCATTCCCTGATAATTCTCCAGTTCCACTTAATAATAAGGTTCCTTTGCTTGATGCCCAATCGCCAATATCAATCAGCTCAGCATCAACAGTTAATACTAACAAATTATCTTGAATAGGTGGTTGAAACCATCCTTTTAAAATGAATTCATAATTCCCTACTCTTAAGTGAACATTCACCCAACCAATTGGAAAATCAATTAATTGAAAGAAGCCATCCTGAAGTGTTACAATTCTTGTCACTTCGGTTAGTTCATGAACTACTTGTATATTGTTTGGAACGACAAATTCAGAATTTACTATTTGAACGCTTCCTGAATCATTAATCAATATTCCCGGTAATATTAGATTTTCAATTGTAGATAATGTTGTTTCTAAATACCCTGAGTTTGCAACAAATTTTGCTTCAAGTTTATATGTACCTGGTTGAATATTTAAATAAAGTGTCTTATCATATCTCATAATAAAATTTTGTCCTGTATCCAATGATGTAATATTTAAATTACCGGAGAATGGTACTATTCTTCCGGTGTTTTGATTAAATATAGATATTTTTTTATTTAGGAATGCTCCTTCAAAGCTAAATGTATCATTTGTATAGGGTATATCGACATAATTCTTGGATATTATATTTTTGTACTTGATTTCTATATAAATTCTTCCTGGAAATAATTGTAAGTTAAATAACCTTTTATGTGAGCTAAAATTTACTTGTTGTCCACTAGAAAGACTAAGAATTGACAAACTATATTTTTCTTCAGTTTGATGACCTGTTAGGGGTTCTAGATGTGAGTAAGTTTTATTAATTCCAATTAAGTACATTCTTGTTGTATTGAGGATATTTCCAAAATAATCAATTGCGGTTACGTTAATATAGTAGATTCCTATTTTTTCAAATGATATTAATTCTGATCCATTATATTTATACACTCTAGAGAATTCTTCTCCATTTTGAATTTGAAACCTAGCATCAAATATGGATTCTTTCATCATTATTGTGATATTCATATCGCTTGTTACATTAAATCCTGCGAAAGGGTCACTAGTAGGTGCTATCCTAAAATATCCAATAAATTGAGTGTCTGTATTAAAGTATATGGCATTATTTAATTGTATAAATATTAAGCTCTCGTTTAAATATATTTTATTATTTCGATTGATAAGCATCATGTCTTGACTTGAATTTACCTGTGTTGTCCAATTCTGAACCCAAACTCTTACGGATAATGTAGATGTGTGTATTGAGCCATAAATTGTCAATTGCCATGTACCCGGTTGTAGTTGTGCTGATCGATTTTCGTTAATTAGAGGTCGAATATTTTGATTTAATTGGTTATTTTCATTATAATAATCAAATGACCATGTAAGATTATCATCATAATATGACTGTAAATCTATCATTCCAGTACTAAATCCATGAATAAACTCGTTATTTATAATTGGGACAAATTGATTTAGTGTTGGACTAGCTACTAAACTAATGTTTTCTCTATAATTTGTTAGTAGTTGATGAATTTGAATAGTTGTCACTTCTTCTAAGTTAATTTTAATTGGAAAATTTTGATTTGGGTTTATTTTAAGATGATAATTACTAGTAGAAATAAAAATCTCAAATTGATAAGGATCAAAATCGACTTGTAAATTGTCTGAATACCATGGAATATTTTCTGACAACAAACTGGATAAAGTATCATTTTTAATTATAATTTGGTTTGAATATGTATCTGTTATTTCGATTTTATACTGTGAAAGATGATAACTATCGTTATAATTAAAATACACCTGATAATTACCTATGCTTAACGAAGTAGTATTTATTTGTGAATTTAGAATTTCTAATGTAGTGTCATTAAATTTAACAAATTGTATTGGTTTATTATGCCAGATTGGAATTTGATCTCCTTGAATTATTGAAAACCTATTATTTATTGATTGAAAACCAAAATCAGAAGCATTAGTTTCCACAAATATGATATATGATGCATTGTATGATAATCCTGATGTTGAATGAGCATTTATGTCTATAGAGCAATGTCCTTGGATTGTGTTTGGAATTGTAAATTCAAGTATATTCTCTGAACTTACAGTATGATTGATTGAATTGTAACAAAGCGAAGTTTCAATTTTTAATGATTTATCTAAACCTGTAAAATTAAAAGATAATGTTGAATTTGGTCTATGATGAGAGTTATTTGAAAATCCTATTGGTTGTAGATAATTTAATGATTCAACAATATTAAAGTTATATAGGATTGTTTTATTGAAATATTCAATTTTAAGAACTTTACTCCCATATACTGTATCATAAGAAATTAAGTTATTGTAAATGCTGAGTGGTTTGTATCCAAGGAATGCCTTTACGTGTGGTGAATATTTATTTAGAGTAAAAATTCCAGATTTATCAGGGATGATTGATCCATTATAAAGTCCATTAATCTTTATATCAAATCCTGTAAATTCTTCTAAATAGAAAAATTGAGAAGACGTGTTCAAAACTACAAAGTAAAATGATTGATGTATGTCTTCTTTCCAAAATCGAATATAATAGCCTTCTTCAATTAACTCCAATTTTGCATAGCCGTCCAAATCTGTATATCCCGAGGCAGAAATTTCTTGTCGAGTATTTATTATGTCATAAAATATGTTTGGTGTATACTCTTGATTATGGTCATAAACAGTAAAATCAAATTCGAATACTTTTTTATCGATATCAATTATGAGTTCCATATTATCCTCTATTAGAAATTTATATTTTGGAGAAATTCTGTTATTAAAAATTCCTATAAACTGATATTCACCAAGAGGTAGAAAAACAGATACTTCGCCTTCATTTATCTTTGTATGTATCAACTCATTGTTGTGATTCAATATATCTAATTGCCAGTAAGGGGGGAATTGACTACCATTTAGGATTCTAGCGTTTATTTTAATTTCATATAATTTACTATAAAAATTAATTAATTCTACTTCTGATATTATTTTTGGATCATAGCTAACTAATAGGTGTGTGTAATCATTAACTTTTGCAGATAAACCTCGAGATAAATCAAGTGATGTAATTATTTCTTCATCACGTTTAGTATCTGTTGTTATGATTCCTTTCACCTTTGCTACCATATTTCGATTCCTTATGGTACCATCCAAATTGATAAAATCTCCAATCTCAATATCTAATCTTTCTGCCAGATCTTTACCAATAATAACGGACGATTTATCATTTTCCGCAAAAATTTCTCCTTCAATATTTTTAATTTGTACTATACTTGAAAAAGCCTCCCAATCAACTCCTCTTATGTATGATGGTTGATTTTTAACAATTACTGGTGCAATTAATTCACCACTGACTATCTTTACTCCATCTATTTCTTCAAACACCGTCTTTAAAGATTTAGAAACACTTGATGTAAAAGGGGTATTGGCATTTTGATCATATACGACTACTACATTTTCATAATCCCCATAAATATCATCAAAAATGTTTGAAAATGAATAAAATATTGCTAATGATGCAAAAAAAATCGCAGAGGAAAAGACGATAGTAAGAGATAATAATATCATTTTTTTCCTTAATGTAATACTTGGTAACCAAATCAATAGAATATCACCTTAGAAACAGCATATATACCTGAAATTGTACAAACAATTAGGGTTTGGATTAAATTTATCAAAACTATATCTAGTTCAATAACTAAATTAAGGAAGGGTAATAATCCTGTTGATGCAATTAATGCAAATAGACCATACAAAATAAGAATGCTAAGTACTACTGATAAAATTACAGATGTTAATCCTATCAATATTGACTGGCCTATATAAATTAATTTAATCTGCATATTGGAAAATCCTAGACTTCTCATAATTACAATATCTTTTTCATTCTCATTTATTATGCTTAACATTATTGATGATATTGAAAATATCAATAGTATAGACATGAATAATTGTAAAATAACAATTATTTTTACGAATTGATTAGTTGAAACCTCAAGAAATTGTTTATCTCCTCTTGATTCTCTCACAATAATGCCTGGTATTTGTTTTAAGTCATTCAATAGTATATTTTTATCTTCGTTTTCTAAAAATTCAAATTCAATACGATTCCATCTATTAACTAAATTATGAGGTATATTCGGAGAATTTGCATCAATTAATATATCATAATTTTGAATTAGTGCTTCAGAAAAATAATCGCTCTGGTTTGAGACAATTAAAAAATTCATCCAATTCAACTCAAATTGGCTTTGAACTTCAAGAGTTATACCTAATCTAGATTCAAAGTATACAGTATTGGAATCTAATTGATCAATTACTATTTCTCCCAAAACTTGTATAATTGACAAATTGGTAATTCTTAATTTTAGTGATCCGTAGTAAGTTTGATTAAATGAGAGATCAACAGGTACTATATAATCAAAGGTGTACTTTCTCAACTGTTCTGTAAAGTAAAATAATTCATTGATTTGTGCAACTGCGTTTTGATCTATAAGTAAAAAGTCACCTTCCTCACTTACAATTTGATATCTTGTATTTGATCTTTGAATTAAACTGGAAAAACTATCTATTTCGTAAATTAATCCTGATAACATTATATTTGATGAAAAAATTAAAACTAAACCAATAGATAGAATAATAATTCCTCGGAATGAACGTTGTTTATTATAAAAGAAATAATTAATTATAAAATTAAACAAGATCATATCCTAATACTCCTATTATAATTTAACCGGAAACTCATTGTTATTAATTATATCTAAATATGCCTATTCTTTGAATCTAAATTTTATTTTGTTTTCACCGGTTCATAGAAGTTTATATTTATATTGTTATAGTCATCAAGGACTTGATCTACTACGTTAATCCCCTTAATATATGCATTATCCAAAATAATTGAATTTCTAATTGAACTATCAATAATAGTTGTGTTTGAACTAATAGAAACATAAGGACCAATTATTGAATTTTTAATTTCACAGCCTTTTCCTATAAACACAGGTGAGATAATGGTAACATTTTCATCAATTGGTGATAAAATAACATCTTCATTTGCATTGGATAAAATCCAATTTGAGGCTTCGATTAAATCTATTGGATAGCCTATATCTTTTCTCCAACCACCTATTATTACCGACCTAACATCTCCTGTTCTAGCTAGGTAATCTAATGCATCTGTTATTTCTAATTCTCCTCTTTCTGAAGGATTAATTAAATCTATCACACTAAAAATTTTTGGATTTAATATATAAAAACCAGTAATTACATTGTGAGTGGGTGGATTTTTTGGTTTTTCTATTAATTTTATAACCTTTTCAATATCATTGCTATCATTTATTATAACTCCATATCTTGAGGGATTTTCCACTGTTTCCATTTGAATTGTAGCATCTGGTTGATGCTGATTATGGTATTCTATTATATCACGAAAAGGGCCTTTGTATAAATTATCTCCTAGTATTAAAACAAAATCTGACTTTATTAAATTTCTCGTTGTTAATAATGCTGCTGCTAATCCCTTATCCTTCTCAAGATCTTGACTGCAGTATGTAATATTGACACCAAATTTTTCCCCATTACCAAAATAATTTTGAATCACCTCTTTTTTATAACCTACCACAATAATAATTTCAAATATCTTCAACTCTTGTTTAATTAATTCGATAGACCATTCAAGTAAAGGGATACCCGCTATAGGTAGCATACATTTAGGAATATTGTCTGTTAATGGATACATACGAGTACCAAATCCCCCTGCAAGGATAATTGCTTTCATTATTAATTCCTACAAGACAAATTCCTATCTAAATATTTCGTATATTTTATGATATTAATTATAATAAAATTGTATTAATTATATAAGTATATAATAGTTTTCAAATATAATACAAGATCAATTTTTTATAGATTTTACATGATAAACTTGATGATCTTTTTTGACAATTTGGATCATTAAAAAAAAAACAAATATAAATTAATATTATCTATATTTTTGTTCTAGTACGAAATAAGTAAATAATTTTGATTTCTAAATGATATGTGGATAAAATAATAATTTTACATTTTAAGGAATTCTCAAAAGATCCAAGATTAATGAAACAATTGGCAACAATGCAAAAATATAAAATTTTTACCATAGTTATAACCTTATTCTGTGATTACTACATTAAACCTTCACCCCATCATGAAATGAATATACTATACAAAAATAGGGAAATGGATAAACTTGGAGGGCGAAAAAAATTTAATTTTTTATATTTTTATATTTGGTCTATTAATTGGTTCATCAAGAACCGTGGAAGTATTCGTGGTGTTATTTGTAACGACTTACCTACTTTACCAATTGGGGTAATTTTTAAAATAATTAATTGGAGGACCAAAATTATCTATGATTCACATGAGCTCTTTCCTGATTTAACAAAGGAGTATTTTGGATATCTTGGTCAACTTCCATCTCTATTCCTTGAAAAGTTATGTATGACCTTTAAACCTTATACTATTACAGTTAGTACAAATCTACTAAAGGTTATAACAAAACGTTACAAACCTCATGAGATTAGTATAATCCCAAATTTTCCCTCAAAAGACATCATCAATAATACTAACTTCAAAAATTTGGTAATTGATAAACAATCATTACAATATGATATAACATTTATCTATCCTGGAACAATGGCGATTGGAAGAGGTTATGAAGAAATTATTGACGCTTTTATTTATTTAAATAAACAGAATATGAAAAATACTTTTTCTCTGATTTTCATAGGTGAAGGTCCATTACAGGAAAAATTAAAATCAATAGTTAACTCATCTGGAGTGACTAATATCTATTTCAACAAATATATTTCTCAAAATGAATTATATGCAGTATATCCAGCCATAGATTATGGTATTTGTATATTACCAAGAACAGTAGGATTAAACAACTTTTTTGGATTGCCAAATAAAATTTTAGAATATATCACATTTAAAATGAATATAATATCCACAAATCTTCCTAGTGCAAGAGAATTTATAAAAAATCAAAATTTATGGATAATTGAAGAGTTTAAGTTAGAATTTCTTATAAAACTATTCGAGACGATTATTTTAAATCATAAACCAATTATAAAAGAAGAAATTCAAATTAATACAAGTGAAATGTTATTTTGGGAAAATTATGAAATTAATTATTTGAAAGGATTGAGTTAACTAAATGTCAAAAATTAATAAGATGTAACTATTCTTGTATTGTAATTAACTAATCAGATAAAAAGGAATAAAATAAATTTTAATTAGTGAAATCACTGAATGCTGGTGAAAAATCAATATATTTGGTGATACCTGCATATGGATCAGAACCACTTTTAATGAATGTTGTACAAAATATTCCTACTTATGTAAAAAAAACCTTATTAATTTGGGATAATCCCGTAGAAAATTCACTTAAACGTATTCAATCACTTAAGAAGAATGATGTAGAGATAATTATACGGAATGAAAGAGGAGGCATTGGTTTAGCTTTGCAACATGGGGTTAAAAGATCTTTAGAATGTCTAGATAAATCGAATGGCTTCATATTATTTATGGCTGGAAATGGCAAAGATAACCCAAAAGAAATTATAAATTTTCTGCATCCCCTTTACTTAGGATATCATTATATTCAAGGATCTAGGTACTTAAAAGATGGAAATTCTAAAAATCTTCCTTTTATTCGAAAAATAACAAATAAAATATTACCAATCATTTGGTCAATTATAGTTAGAAAAAAATTAAGTGAAGTAACAAATGGATTCAGGGCATATAATTCAATTGTTTTTAAAGAATCTATTATTCCATGGTATAGACCTGATTTAAATGGATATGAATGGGAGTATTATCTAAATTATAAGCTATTAAGAAGTTCGTACAGATGTACCGAGGTTGCAGTTTCAAAAATATATTACAAAGGTGTTAACCACTCAAAAATTAAATTACGAGATGGTTATCAAATTCTGAGACCTATTTTTTTGTGTCCTGTTAATCGAGTTTAATAACGAAAATTTATCTAAGATCTTATTAATTTAGAATAATTCATTATAATCTTTTTATCTATAGTTAAGGTTATTATTAAATAATTTCAAATGTGAGATATGGTAAGCAAGTCATTTCAAAATATTGTCGAATGTGATATAGCAGATACTGCTATTATATATGATCAGGTGAATTTATACAAATGTAAGATAGGTAACCATACCAAAATTGATTCTTTTGTATATATTGAGGGAGGTGTTGAAATAGGCGAAAATTGTAAAATTAGACCATTTACATTTATTCCTACAGGTGTGATGATTGGAAATAATGTATTTATTGGTTCAAATGTAAATTTTACAAATGATAAATATCCTAAAATTGGAATGGATTGGGAGCTTTTACAAACAGTAGTTAAAGATAATGTATCAATTGGTTCAGGTTCTACTATTATTCCTGGCATTGTTATTAATGAAAATTCATTGATTGCTGCTGGTTCTGTAGTCACGAAGGATGTACCCTCAAATACCTTAGTTGCAGGAAATCCAGCTAGAATAATACGTACATTAACATAACTGTTTTTTGTGTGTAATTCTTTGACATTTTTGCTATTTGATGTATATTTATCATTAATAATATTAAATAGAAGGCTATCGGTCGTTTATGGAACATGTAATAATCAGTGGTGGTGCTGGATTTATTGGTTCTCATTTGACAAAAAGATTATTAAATATGGAATATAGAGTAACCGTAATTGATAACTTTTCTACTGGTCATAAGGATAAATTAAAAGAAGTTATGATCATCCCCACCTTAAATTATTAAATCATAATATAACAAAACCTATTGATTTAGAATGTGATTATTTATTCAATCTTGCTAGCAGAGCCTCTCCGAAAGATTTTTTGAAATATCCTCATGATATCCTGATGACCAATTCGATAGGTACGAAAAATATGATCGAGATTGCTTTATCTTCTGGTGCACGTTTTTTACAAGGGTCGACATCTGAAGTTTATGGTGATCCGAAAATTTCTCCTCAGGACGAAAACTATCATGGTAATGTTAGTTCTACAGGAATTCGATCTTGTTATGATGAAGGAAAGAGATTTGCCGAAGCATTATTATTTTCGTATTATCGATCATTTGACATGGATATTCGAATTATACGTATTTTTAATACATATGGTCCTTTTATGAATATTGATGATGGTCGTGTGATTCCAAACTTCATTAAACAAGCTTTATATAAAAACAAATTTACAATATACGGAAAAGGTAATCAAACTAGAAGCTTTTGCTATGTAGATGACCTAATAGATGGAATGTTAAAATTTATGTTTAGTGATGACAAAAACCTAAAGGGAGAAGTAATTAACTTGGGTAATCCAGAACCTATTACCATAAATGAATTGGCTATTGAAATAAATGAGCTAATTGGAAATAAAATGGAATTTGATTTTGTGCAACTACCCGAGGATGATCCAGTTAATAGATGTCCTGATATTACCAAAGCAAAAAATTTACTTGGTTGGTCTCCAAAGATCTCACGTAAGGATGGTTTAAACAGAACAATTGATTATTTTAAGGCAATTCTTAATTTGAATCAATGACCAGTCTTTTTTTCCGAGAAATCTTTTCTCCTTTAATCAAGCTTTCTTTGACCATTTCAATGGTTTCAATTATTCGAGCGCCTACAGTACCATCAACAATTGTATCTTCTTCACCTTTAATACATTTCATAAAATTTAATAATTCATCTTGAATTGTGTTATTTGGTATAATTTCAGGAAAATAACTATGATTATTACTAAATACTTGAACAATCTGTTGACTGGAATTAATAACAATAGTGGCTAAATCTCCAGTAATTGTAATTTCTCTTGTTTTTGGTGGAGTTAACCAATTTACTTCTAGATGAATTAATATGTTGTT
>JAOUKW010000001.1 GCA_029882335.1 Candidatus Heimdallarchaeota archaeon
TGCCACAAAAATCAAAAGAAGAAAAAATATTACCTAAGGGTGATTTAGATGGTACTGGTCCCCAAATCGAGGAATTTCAAATATCTTATTATGAAGGCATGGAACAGGCTGAATCAGGTGAATCTATCTCTAGCGAATCTGGATTAGAATTGGGTGACCTAGTTTCTCTTATAAATGAGGTATACAATATCTCAAAGAAAAAACCAAATCGTAGGGATGCAGAACGAACATTAATTAAATTGGTAAACAAAATAATTATATCCATTTATGAGTGATGACAATCTGTATAAAAACAAAACTTATTTAGGAATTCTAGGTGATCCTGCAAAAATTGAACTTTATGATGAATCTTTCTATTCAGCATTAAAATATGATGATACCCAGGTTTCATTTAATTTACTTGGAGCTTCTGAAAAATATGTAAACAGGATAAACTACAAATTAATGTTCAGTAAATTTTCTCATGAACTAACTGGTTATAATTTTAAAGATAATTTACCTTTTCTTACAAATAATTCTACACATTATTCCTGGAGAATAGGATTATTTCCAAGTGGTATCAATCATCTTATTCGTGGTCCAAAATTTATATTTTCCCCATATCCCATAAACTCTACTAGTCAGTATTTAAAATTGAAATCAAAAATAATAACCAATTGTTTAAAACCATTTGTACGACAGAAAATGATACCAATTGGCTACTGTCCTTTGGGTGGGAAGGCAAGCCAACGTACCAAAGCCAAAACTAATTATTCAAATGATAGCTTAGCAGAATTATTTAATCAAGCAAGATTTAATAATTATTTGAAATTACTTTATCTTGAAGCTGGGTCTGGAGAACAACCGGTAGATAAAAATATTATCCAAAATATATTTTTAAATCAATTGGCTCACCCGGATAAACCAACTAATATTCAAAAATTGCAGCAATTATATCCTGATGCTGATCGATTTATATTATCGGGATTTATTTATGGTGGAGGAATTACTTCTATTAATGATTTAGAGCGTATTATTGGTATAAACGATCAATTTAATATAATTCCTCAGTACGTAATTATTGGTAATATCTCTGAAAATAATATTGATATGACCTTTAAATTAATTGATAAATTTCAAGAATTGAATGAAATAGCCTCTGTACTAGTTTAACATTCTTTATCAGTTTTACACGCAAACATTCTTTGAATAATTATAAAAGATAAGACAATTAGGATAATTCCAATCGTTTGGTAACTTGTTGCTCTTCCTACATTATGAGGATCTGTTGTTGCTTGTCCCAACATATATAATCCTAATGCACCCATGAACATAACTATTCCTGCAACTAATCCTTCAAGTATAAATTGTCTATCTTGCTCTCTCATTATCAACAAAGGATTTCCATTTGCATCTGCTCCACGTGCATAGGGTTGATCAACCCAATCATATACTCCACCCGAGAATACGAATAATACCCCCAAGAGAATAATAGTATATATTAAGGAGACAGGTATTTTCTTAGGTATAGAAATTTTTATTCTATAAAAAATAAATTGAGGTCTTCTCAATAATGGTAACCATGGTAATTTAAATTTGGTTGTACTCAATCTAAATGTACCTTTTACTTCAAGCAATTAAATCTTTAGATTTATTACTTATATAATGAATTTATTTGAAATTTAATATTTTTCCACTTCGTTTAGCAATTAATATTGCTGCTTCTTCATGTATCGGTATTTTACCATCTCTTCTAACAGAGGTATTAACTTCATTTACAAGTTCTATTACTGAAATTTCAGAAAATTGTTTTATGATTGAATTTAATATCTCATAATTACGATCAGCGCCTCCACCATCACCAATTCTAATTACCAATTGATGGTACTGAATTTCTTTGATTTTATTGGAAATCCAAATTATTAACTTTCGCATTGAGGAAAATGTATTTGATGTTATTACTTCACCTTCAATGAGAAGAGCGGTACCAATTGATTTTCCAGGATCAATCCCAATGAAGCATTTAAAAAATTTAGGTTTACAAATTAATTGTTTTAATATCAATGATCGAATAGTAATAATACTTAAATTTTGATGAATTATCAATATTTGTTGATCGAATAAATGTTTTTCTTGTGGACTTGAGATTATTATTTGGTTCGTTGGTTTTGTCATGTTTGGAAAGATATGAATGATATTGTGTTTATCACCTATTGCCAATTTAATTTTATAAGCTAGAGTAAAATTTTTAGAAGCAACTATTACAGTATTTCGATCCAATAATTACAATATTTATTAGTTATACTTCACTTTTTCTTCATAAGTATAATAATAAAAATAAATTATATAGAGAAATATGAAAATTACTGAGTGGTTTCATAGTATAAACGACATAAATTGTTTGTTTACATTAAATTATAAAAATATGAGAAAAACTATACAATTATTACTTTCTCAAATAAATGAATCACATTTAATTCTAGATTGCAATCATATGTGGCATTCTAACGCAATGAATTCAAACTCAACAATTATAATGCCAAATAATTTGACCGAATTGCTTTTGTTATCAAAAAATCTACAATATAATTTCCAAAATTCTAAACTGTTCATCATTGATATGTTACCAGTTTTTTTTTCTGATTACCAAGGTACTAAGTTTAAAAATTGGCTTACAAATAAAAAGAAGATTTCATTTTATATATGTAATATGAATTCATTAAAAGATAACAGAAAAATTATCTTGCTTTTCCATTCAAACACATTAAATCCGGAATATCCTGTATTTTTTGATATTTTGCGATATTATAAGATTCCTTGTTGGAATTTCAAATCTCCTGAAGAAATAGTGCCTTTAGAGTATTAATTTTTTATTTGACAAAATAAATTAAGTGATTAATAAGATGTAATTGAGTATACCTTATGTAGAATGCCAGGTTTATTAGAAGATAATTCAAAAATTTCAAGCCAAGACCGTTTATTCACTGTTATCTGCTTAATAATGCTAATTGAACACAAAGAATTAGGTTTCGAAGAATTAATTAAAATTACTGGATTAACTTTTACCGATATTAGACAATCAATTCAGAATCTAATTAATCTTAGATTGATTGAAGTTATTCCAAATAATTTAAAGGTTCCAAAATTTAAAATTATTAATGAACAGGAATCCAAACAATTTTTAGAAACAACTGGAATTGATTTTTCTGATACTAAATCAGTAAATTAGTAATTGAGTCTTATTGTATTATGATTCTATCATTTACTTCTTGTAAGAATAATTGATTTTTTTAATGATATTATTTATTATAATTTATTTAACGATAACAAACATATTTTGGTGTTTTTATGAGTGAATCAACAATTCCAACAGTTAATGGAAAACCATTAGAAGAGGTTATTAAGGAACTACAAGAACGATTTCATATTGTAGGCCGAGAAATAGAATTAAAACTGTGCCTTGCAGCAAATTTGGCAAAGAAACACTTGCTTTTGGAAGGAGATGTTGGTGTTGGAAAAACCACAATGGCACATGCATTAGCGAATTATTTTTCTCTGAATTTAGAAAGGGTTGATGGTGATGATAGATACAGTGCTGCTCGACTTGTAGGGCATTTTGATCCACCAATGGTGATTCAAAAGGGATACACTTGGGAATCATTTGTTCGAGGACCACTGGTTAGTGCCATGCAAAATGGTTCTATTTTATTTCTTAATGAATTGAATAGGATGCCTGAAGGTACTCAAAATGTATTATTAGCTGCAATGGATGAAGGTGTAATAATGGTTCCAAAACTTGGCATCGTTGAGGCAAAGGATGGATTTTTTATAATAAGTGCTATGAACCCTCAAGAATTTGTTGCAACAACTCCATTATCAGAAGCTCTAAAAGATCGATTTGCTTGGATTCGGTTACAATACCAAACAGAAGAGGAAGAAAGACAAATAACTCAAATAAGAACAGGTGTTGATGATGAGCAAATTCTAAATACTGTTGTTCGAATAACTCGTAGAACTCGGGATTGGAATGATCTACGACGTGGGAGTTCTATCAGAGGTTCAATTGATTATGCAGGAATTTTACAATACTTGGATAAAACCCAACCAAAATCATGGATTGATGCTGGTATTATGGCACTTGCTACTAAAATTGAATTGGAGGATGGAATTGATAGACGAGTAGAAGAAGTACTCACTGAAATAATTAATGAGGTATTAGCAGAACAAGATTTTTTATAAGGGAGGAAATCTCAGGATCTGAGATTCCCGATGATCTATCTAAAAAACTTTCATCTATGAGAGGAAAATACGATAAAGAGAAGATTTTAGAGGCAGAAATCGTAACGGGAAGGAGATCTGTTAGTCATTATCACAAACTTTCTAAGGGAATGGATTTTGTTCAATTGAAAAAACAAACGGAAACAGCAATTGAGGTAGAAAATATACCTGCAATTCAGGGATTAGCCTTATCAAATTCTTTAGCTGTTGCAGAACAAATGTCATCAAAAGAGGGTTTTCAAATGATTTCTCGTAGGTCATCATCAGGTGATAATTCAGCACCAAATTTATTTTTCATGCTGAGAGGTAATCTATCTGAAAGAGCTAGGCCCATATTTCGTAGATTAGCAAGGCAAAGCGTGTTAAAGGTGTCCCGAGGGATTACTGGTAAAGGATTACGGGGAGATATAATTGTCCGAACTGAATACCATCCTGGTATTGAAGATTTTGATGATGAGTTAACATTGGAAAATTATATGGAAAATCAGTTGTTAACATATGAGGATATTGTTGCAATAGAGAGAAGGGAAAAATCAAAATCAGGAGTATTGATTTTTGATACTTCAGGGTCTTTATATGGTGGGAAGTTTACAACTGCTGCTTTAGCGGTGGCAATAATGGCTTATCATCTAGAGCATGATAATTTTGCGGTGGTTTTATTTAATACAAAATCATATCTCATAAAAAGGGCGAATGAAAAGATTGAGATAAATGAATTAATTAACAGAATATTAGATTCTGAAAGTGCCGGTTATACCAATATAAATGAAGCTTTGGAAAAAGGAGGAATTGAACTAAAAAAGATGAGGGGAAACAATAAATTTGCTATATTAGTTACAGATGGTGTATTTAACAAAGGAGGAGATCCTAGAAGACAAATTTATAGATTCCCTAAACTTCATATTCTTGGTTTACCTACAAAACATGATTGGGGACGTAGACTCGCTCAAGACATGGCTCGTAGATCTGGTGGTAGATTTGCTATGGTATCTTCACATGAAGATGTTCCCAAAGCTTTGATGAACTTACTAAGACATACATAATGAAAAATATTTTTCAAAATTGAGTTTCTCAAAAAGTAGTATATTATATGTAAATAAAAAGGAAAAACTAAAAGAATAGTAAGTATGAGGTTTTTATGTTGAACCTCAGAATATATTAAAGAAGTGTGTGCGATGAGTAATAAGTTATCTAAAGATGAAGTAATTGATATTATAGTAAAAGAAACAGATTATACTAGAGATGAAATAGAAGAAAAAATAAGAGAAACCGTTGAAATGATGGATAACATGGTAAATGAAGAAGGTGCTGCGTATGTAGTAGCAAATCATTTGAATGTTGTAATTCATTTTGATAAATCTAGCGATTTATTAAGGATAAATCAATTAATCCCTGGACAATCTAACATAACAATTATTGGGCGATTATCCAAAATTTTTCAAGCTCGTAATTTTAATAGAAAAGATGGATCAACTGGAAAGGTTCAAAATTTAGAGTTGATTGATGCAACTGGTAATATTAGAGTAGTTCTGTGGGATAATGCAACGAATCTTATAAAGGAAAAAAATTTATCAGTGGGAAAAGTTATTCGATTAATTGGAGGTAATACAAAACTTGGATTAAATAATACCACTGAGCTATCTATTGGATCCCAAGGAACGATATCTGAAGTGGTAAATTATGATAAAAATGATTATCCTGAGGTAAAACATTCCGATCTTATTTCAATTGGCGATATATCTACTTCAAATCAAGAAGTGAGTATCCGGGGAAAAATCATGGATATACAACCAATTTATGAATTTTCAAGAGAAAATTCAACTGGAAGAGTAATGAGTACAAATGTAAAAGATGTAACTCAAGAAATCCGAGTAGTATTTTGGAATGAACAGTGCGAAATTGGATTAAAATTAAAAATAAATGATGTAATCGAAATAACAGATGTTAGAGTTAGTGAAAATAAAAATGGTTATTTAGAATTAATTTACAATTCACATTCTCAGTTAAAAATGGTTGATGATCCAACCCTAGCATCATTATCAGGTAGTATTAGTAGGGAAATAAATCAATTATCTGAAATTTCTGAGGATATGGATTTTGTGTCATTTAAAGGCAAAATATTAACAATTCAGGAGAAAAAAGAATTTAATAGAAATGGAGAATCCAGTTATTTACAAAATATAATGGTTAAAGATAATACGCGAAATATTCGAATTACCTTATGGGGTAATAAAACAGATGATCTGACTGAATTTAAAGAGGGCGATTTTATACGAATAATTAACGGTCAACCAAAAATCAGTTCATATTCGGGGGAGTTAGAGATATCATGTGGTTCAAGATCTTCTATTGAAAAAATCCCAGCATTTGATATAACAAGTACCTCTGATGTGGTATTATCCCAAATAGATATTCCAATGAGTGGGGTAAATATCAAAGTAAAGGTAGAAAAAATCTTTGAAACAAGAGAATTTACAAGAGATGATGGTTCCACGGTAACTGTTTTAAACATCTCTGTAGTTGATAAAGAGGGGAATAGAGGTAAAATCGCTGCATGGGATGATAATATATCAAAATTAAGTGATATCAATGAAGGAGATGCGATTCTTATAGAAAACTCAAAAATTAAACCAAGTTCAGAATATGACCCGGAAATAAGTATCAATCCCTATTCCACTATTCAGATTATTGATGTAGATGAAGTAGTACCTATATTTCAAACTGCTGATAAATTAACAGATAATATTATCTATCAAAACGTAACATTAGATGAATTACAAACTAATATGTATGTTAAAGTAAAAGGAACTATAGTGAAGGCATTTAACCCTTTTATTTATGATTCTTGTAAAAAATGCAATAAAAAAGTAGATATGAATGGATTACAATTCAATTGTGCTGAACATGGGGAAGTAGAGGTAAATAAAAATATGATACTTACAATTGTTTTGGATGATTCTTCTACTACTTGTAACTTAAAATTTTTTGGAAGACAAGCAGAAAAACTACTAGGTATGAGTGCAAAAGAAGCAAAGGATTTAATTGATAGATTACAGGATGATCTTGCTCCTATAACTAAATCTGATATCTCGATGAAAGATATAATGATAGAAGGTAAGGTTAATTATGATGAGCACAGAGATCAGTTGGAAATACAAGTAAGAAATGTTGAATTGATTTCCTTATATGAGGATACAAACTCGATATTAGATCAATATGATTTTTAAGAAGATAGAAAATCTATTTTATTCAAACCAAAAGATTTTAAATTTGTTACTGTCACTTGTCCTGGTGTTGGTATAATGTTTAGGGATTTTTGGAAACTTGTTTGATTTTGCATAGTACCGCTATTCAGGATTTGAACTCCACGATAATATCCTTCTCCATTAATATGAATATGTCCTCCATGGAAAATATCTGGAATTCTGTCAATGACTAGATGATCTCTGGGTTCTGTTGCCAGAGGTGTCTTAGATCCCCATATTGGAGCTAAATGACGAGCTCGCAACATTTGTCTCATAACTTCTACGGGCTTATCTGCCTGTAATCCAGGTATGTGATTTAAAATATCTGGAAGACTTGTACAATGGTACATCAATGTTTCTACTCCATGAATTTGTACTTGAGTTGGATTGGGTAGTAAATGAACATTTTTCATAGAATTCAATGCAGGTGCATATTCTGGTGGAATACGCGGCTGGGGTTCAGCTGATCGTACCATATCGTGGTTACCTGGAATTATTACTATTTCAACATCTTCGGGTATTTTTTCTAAATATTGGGCAAAAACTTGATATTGTTCTCTAATGCTATCTATTGATAAATCATTATGCTGATTGGGATATATACCAACCCCATCTACAACATCACCACTAAACAGTACATATTTAGTCTGTTGTCCTAATAATCTCATTTTGTTATTACCGTATTCACCATTTAGAAAATTTATAAAATTTAACAACGGTTGCTCAAGGAAATTTTTCGATCCAATATGAATATCCGATAAAAATGCAGCGTGAACAGGTATATCTGCTCTATTGTTTTTCTTATGATATGGAATATCGGGTAGTAAGATCTCTTTCGCAATAAATACTTCATTAAAATAATTACCTATTACACAAATAACAGAATCATCCATTATTTGAACTGCTTCCTCAAGAAGTATCGCATTTGATTTAGGTATTACTGCTTGAATTGATCTATCAATAGTAGGATCCTCTAAAATAATTATTCCTCCACCTGTTGGATTAAATTGTTTTTCAACAACCATACCTATAATTGATACCTCATTATCAGATCTCTTCAAGTTTTTAATTGAAGTAATGTATGGGATATCTCGCCTTCCTCTAAAAATACTGGAAAGCCTTTGGTATCTATCCTGAAAATATCCAATTAAATCCTGAATATTTCCGGATAAGTTTTCTGAAAAATTAACCTCACTAACAACATTAAATTTTGATTCATAATTAGATAATCCTGTTAAATCATCTAATGATGTTTGTAAACCTATATTGTTTAATTTTATTTGACTTTTTACATTTTGACTACTTTTTGACTGTCTTGTTGATCTTGTTTTGGTTGTTCTTCTAGGTATTTTAGGTCTATTTACATCTGAATTTGAGACTGTGATTATTGTATTTTGCATAGTAACAATTAATTTAAGGTCATTTGCAGAAAGTATATTATTCCTGTTTGGATTTGCAAGATATTTTTTAATACAATCGATGGGAGAGATAGTTGACTTTAGAAATTCGACTGCATCAGGCTGTACTATAATTCCAGACTGAATTAATTCCTTCACAGCCACCCTTATTTCTTCCACATATTCATTTATCGTTTATTATTAATTAATTATTTATCTGCTACACATGTTAAATTACTATTTTTTGAGAAAATTAAAAATCTGTAACAATATATTTAAAACTATTTTCAGTCAATTTTTCACTACATCTATTATATATTTTACCTTAATTAACCACCGAAAACATTATAATATTGCATATTTGAAATACCAAATGGCAAAATATTCATTTTTATGATCAAATTTCTATGGATTTTTTCAGCGACAGTCGCGATGTATCTCAAAGGTTAAAATATGTAAGATGTCTAATAAATATGCTCAACTATTATCGGTGTTCTTAGCCGATGAGTAGCAAAGATCATATTTGTGTGAGCTACATTCTATAATAAAAATCCACGGATTTTTTGTCATACAGAAGAGCAATTTCACATACCCACCATGACTTAGAAAATTTTATCTAATATAGATAAGATTTTCCAACGATATTCTTCTTCCTAGACTTTTGTAGGTAATATTACTTCAAGTTAAGTAAGTATAGTGATTCTGCCAAACGGCACTTGATGGATACCTTGGCTGAGAAACCGACGAAGGGCGTGGCTAGCTGCGATAAGCTTAGGGGAGACGCATGCAGTCTTCGATCCTAAGATCCCCGAATAGGAATCCATTGTACGTCCAAAAAGCGTACAAATCCTCTTTTGAGGAAGGGAACCCACTGAACGAAAGCATTCAAGTAAGTGGTGGAAAAGAAAGCAACAGCGATTTCCTTAGTAACGGCGAGTGAAAAGGAACCATGGTCAAACCGAATATTATTTTGAAAAAAATAATAGATGTGGTGTTGTGGACCGAAACCAATGCTTAGCAGACATAAATCGAACTCTTTTGGAACAAAGGGCCATAGAGGGTGAAAGCCCCGTAGATGTAAGTCTGTTGCTACGAGTTTCGTCATCCAGACTAGGGCGCATTGGGTGTTGCGTCCAAACTTCGAGAACTAACTCGAAAACCTAAATATTAATCTCAGACCGATAGAAAACTAGTAAATTGATTGAAAGGTGAAAAGTAGCGGTAACACGCAGTGAAAAGAGCTTGAAATCAAGTGCTTATAGAGTATAATGGCGTAAAAGGATAGAGACTCGATGTACCTATAATCGGTGACGATTCTACGGGAATCGAGTTTACCAGCGTCATTGTGTCAGTCTTGAAACACTGGTCAGGGAGTTTATTCGAGTGGTGAGACCAAGATAATATCTAAATCGTAGGGAAACCAATCAGTCCGCAGCATTGCAAGGGACAACGTCTGAAAGGGCGTGAAATCACTCGAATAAGATGCGAAAGGCGTCGATCTATGCGTGGCCAGGTTGAAGCCGTGGGAAACTACGGTGGAGGACCGAAGGGGTATTGATATACAACTCATTCCTCTGAGCTGCGTTTAGTAGTAATAGGCTAATCTAGGCGTCTGATAGCACATTACCGTCGAAGTGGAGCCGCAGTCCAGCGTTGGGCGAGTAAAATTTGAAGGTAGAGTACAGACAGTGTTGGAATGGGGAATTTATTCCTCGCCGCACCATCTAACTCCGAATGTCAAATTTATTTAGACCCCAGCAGTCGGGCGGGTCGCCGTAAGGGTGATCGCCGAGAAGCGAATAAGCTAGATTTGGGTTAAGGGCCCTAAATGTCAATTAAGTGTAAAAATGAAGAGCGTCGTATTCCGAAGACAATGTGATGGTAAGCTTAGAAACAGCTATCCATTAAAAAGTACGTACTAGTTTACACATCGAGGAATACGGCCTTGAAAATGGACGGGGCTAAAATTGACTCCCGATACCCAAAGGCATGTATAACAACATGATCCGGTAGACGGTCGATCGGCGAGGGTTGAAGCAGGTTGGTGATGACCTGTGGACCTCGTCGATGCGCAGATCCTGATAGTAGTAGGCAGAAAATATGGGTGAAAATCCCATAGGTCGAAAAGGCAAGGGTTCCTGGGCAACGTCAATCGACCCAGGGTAAGTCGATCCTAAGAGTAGCCTTAGTATGGTTATCTCAAAAGGGAAACAGGTTCATATTCCTGTACCACGCTTGAAAACCGGCAACGATAGGAGGAGATCAGACGTTTGTGGATAGGCTTTTCTGGATCGTCGTCCAGACTAAGTATATAATTCCGGGGAGTAATGTTACATTGAGAACCGGAAAAAATTACCAATGGCCCACCAATAGTGGTAGGTAAGGTCGATTTCCAAAAACCCATGAAAATGATCTTCTTTAATACAGCGTGATCGTACCAACAACCGACACGGGTGTCCTTAGGCTGAGAAAGCTAAGACCTCTTGGAGTAATGCAGGCAAGGGAATTCGGCAAATTAGGCGAGTAACTTAGGGATAATCGCTGCCTTTACATGTTCACGCGTGCGAAGGTGTCACTAACTCAGGAAACCCGACTGTTAAATTTTGTTTGACAGTAAGTGTCCTGATGAAAATCGGGGCAAGTTACATGCGATGTAGCAACATCATCAAATTGCGGGAAAATCCTAAAGCTATTAATACTCTTCATTCTGAGAAATCTGAATAGAAAACCAGGGTAATGACCTCGGGCATAGTAACAACTTAATAGATATATGGACGATCCGCAGCCAAGCTCTAACTCAATTTATTGATATGAGTGCAGTTCAACGACTAAACGGTGATGGGTGATAAATCTCATTGATTTATTGCTTAAGATATAGTCTGTCTCGCTAGAAATAGTGTTTGTCGTAAATGTATAATATGAAATCGCAATTAGAGTAATATTATAAGAAAGGACAGAATTGATATTGTGAAAGAAAGTAATTTAAATTTTACTCATCATGATATTATAGTGAAAACGTAACAAAAACATAGCAAACTGCTACGCTGAAAAGCTTTGTATAGTTTGTGAATCCTGCTCCGTGCTGGTAAGTCAAATCCGGGTTCAACCGGGCTAAGCTCCAGTTAACAGCGGGAGTAACCATGACTCTCTTAAGGTAGGCAAATGCCTTGTCGGATAATTACCGACGCCCATGAAGGGACCAACGAGGTTTCCACTGTCCCTGCCTGGAATCCAGTGAACCTACAGTCCGGCGAACAGTCCGGAGAGTTCCGTTGGGAAGAGAAGACCCTGAGAGCTTTACTATAGCTTCCAGTTGTTTATTCGGCTCTCGTACAGAGCGTAGTTAGGAGACTTTGAAGTCAGGTCCCCGGGCCTGATGGAGTCAACAATGGAACACTAACTTCGTGGGCTGGATAGACTCACCTGTTGCGACGGGGACACCTGGTGGTGGATAGTTTGGCTGGGGCGGCACGCCTCCGATAAGGAAACAGAGGCGTCCAAAGGTCGGCTCAGGAGGGACAGAAATCCTCCGTAGAGTACAAGGGCATAAGCCGGCTTTACTGTGAGCACAAAAATCCTGCTCGCTGTTAAGAAATTAGGGCCTAGCGATCCATCCAATTGCCTTTAGTAGGCGTGGGTGGTGGCAGAAAAGTTACCTCAGGGGTAACAGAGTTGTCGCGGGCTATAGTCCACACATGTGGTTTAGTCAATCATACCTCAACTTTTCTGGTCTCTGTGTTCGTTATATTGATCTAATAGATCACTTAACCACCAAAGAAATAAAAATAGTAATGCTTTTAGCACTCATTGCCGTGAGTGCACCACTTCAGGTCTTTCCTAACGTATAAGGGAAGAAGAATATCCAAACCGATCACACCACAGTAGGGTTTTCCCAATGATCTGTGTGTTGGTCTAGAATCCATTAAACTCCCCTTATACCCTAAGAGTAGATCTGAATGGCCGTAAAGTTATTACATTTCCCAGCATAATGTTTATCTATGAAATGTCTAACAATGGTTAACTAAACCCTCAAGCTGAGGCTTGTATTGGGATATATTGACCCCGCGGCTTGCTTCCTCGATGTCGGCTCTTCCTCGCTTGGTGTTGCATAGGGCACCTAGAGTAGGGTTGTTCGCCCGTTAATAGGGAACGTGAGCTGGGTTCAGACCGTTGTGAGACAGGTTGGTTTCTATCTAACGGAACTGTTGGGTGATTGTAAGCAAAATGACTTCAGTACGAGAGGAACGAGTTGTTGTGGCCTCTGGTCGATGGGTTGTCTGACAAGGCACTGCCCAGTAGCTACGCCATTACAGATAAGAGCTGAAAGCATCTAAGCTCGAAGCTGTTCTTGAAAAGAATCACCCACTCAGCAATAGTTGATAAAGTCAAATTTGTACTTCCAGTACAAATACAATGATAAAATCATTCTGGGATCAGTGATGATAACGGAAATATATTGCAGACGAGGACATGGAAAAAAGATCCGTTGAAAGGAATGGGGTGTAAGCGTTGAGCTCCGGCGAAATGTTTAGCCCACATTTACTTACGTCCAAGGCGTTTCACTTGAAAGCTTTTCGAGGAGTAGTACCTAGAGCAATTGTATAGGAAGAGTAAGAAGAATATCGATAAGTCATGGTGGTATAACTTATTTTTATCTTAACCGTAAGATTATTTTTTATTTATTCTTTAAATCAGTTTACACTCAGTATTTGTTATTAAAATACAACAATAATAATAAAATTAGTTAGGAATACTTATCTAGAAAATCAATAATTAAATTTGCAAGTGGTAATTCTTCAAAACTATCTGTCATGTATCCAATTCCTTCATATATACTAGTTTCAATTGCTAGAACTTTTGGAATTGGCAATTTTAGCTGAGTTAATGAAAGAAATTGATTAGAAGAATTAAATAATTTTGCCTCACCTCTTAACATTAAATCTTTTTTGTTCAATAAAACTAGTACTGGTGTTTCTTCATTACGATAATGAATAACTTTTTCAAACGCTTTTGCTACTTCTAATAGGTTATTTGATGTCGCATCAATTATGAAAAAAATGCAATTTGATTTAGAAATTGCCTCTTCCCAAAGATACCAAAAATCTTGCTGCCCTCCCATGTCTAATGTATTTACAATACTTGAACCAAGTTTAAAATTTTTCACTGATTTTCCCATTGTAGGAACGCTAGTAATTAATCTAGTTTCTCTCTCAGGTATCAGTGTAGATAGATATCTTACTAATGAAGTTTTACCAACTCTTGAAGGTCCTGCGATTGATATTGTTAGGTTTTTTGTGTGAATTTTAGAAAATAATTTTTTTCGTAGTTTAGTAAAAATGGAAATATTAGACTTATCATTTTTAAAAAATGGAATTTCAGGGACACGTAATACTTCAGGTAATTCATCTTCATTTAAAGCGATTGTATCACCTAAATATTCTCCTTTTTCATCAAAATAAACAATTCTGGTATGATCATTATGGAGAATTGAATAAGCACCAATATCCATATCATTATTATTTGATCTAATTTTGATTTCTTCATCTGATATCATTACAGTATCATATCTTCCACATGCTTCACAATCTAATGTTCTAATTATAATTTGATTGTTCATGAAATTAATAAAAAAATCTAAAATAAATACTACTTTAGTTTTTTTAATTTAATTTTTAAAAAATTGTTAATTTACCACCAAACAAAAATGATCTAGAAAGCGAGATATAATAAAATAAAAATGATTATTCCTCCACAATAACTGATTAACCACGATAAAAAGGTAATTTTTCCAAATGATTTATGTTTATCACGATACTCCTTATCAAAATAGGGAATGTTGTTGGTGGTTGTTTTTTCAAATTTTAGCGAGGAAGTAAGATGTTTAATTATTAATATAATGGATATTATCGCTGTAAAAATATGAATAACTAAAGTTGGATAATAAACAAAATATTTTATGTTAGAAGATCCTATAAATTCAGTTTCTTGACCTAATGAAAAACGGATAATATACTGAACCAAAAAAATTGCATTGATGACTGCTGCTAAAAGCATTAACAAGCGGTGATTTTTAAAATTTCGAATTTTTGCCATTCTAAATGCGATTAATAAAACAGTTAACCCCAAAGCTATGGTGAAAAAACCTGTCACTGCCAAAGTAGATGCAGTATTTATATGCATAAGTTAACAAAGATAGTGAAATAGAAAAAGATTACTACTAGGAATATTGCTTTATCTAAAATAATCAAATATAGAATTTCTATCTATGTTATCCAATCCAAGTTTTTCTTTTACTACAATTTTATTCCTTGCAACAGGATCTGTTTCATCTAAGGTAGGAATTGTAGTTTCATAAAATATTCCAGTTGGTATTTTTTCTCCCCATTCAAGACTTCTAGAAAAAGCATCACTTAGATTTGATTTATCAAAATTAATGTCTTCTAATTTGTATACTCGTTGTTTAAACCATTGAAATGTATTTAGCTTATTAAATGTTACACAAGGGCTTAGTACATCTATAAATGAAAATCCTTTATGATTTAAAGCTCTTTCAATTAAATATCGTAGATGTTTAGTGTCTCCACTAAATCCTCTTGCAACAAATGTTGCTCCTGCTCCCAATGCCAGTGAAATGGGGTTAATTGGTCTTTCATCTACTCCAGAGGGTGTTGTTAAAGTTATATGTCCCTGTTGAGATGAGGGTGATGATTGACCAAGTGTTAATCCATAAATCTGATTATTCATAACCATATATACTATATTGATATTTCTCCTAGCAGTGTGGATAAAATGACCTACCCCAATTCCATAACCATCTCCATCTCCTCCAGCTACAATAATTTTTAAACTTGGATTGACCATATGCAGACCATAGGCTGCAGGTAATGCACGTCCATGTATCATATGAATACCATACGCTGAAGTCCAATGGGGAAAAGAACTAGAACAACCAATTCCACTAATTATTACAGTCTCATTCGGTTGATATCCTAAATCTGATAAAACAGATGTAGTTGCAGATAATAAACCATAATCTCCACACCCAGGACACCAATTTGGTTTTACATCTCCTTTAAATTTTATTTTTTCTAATTCATCTTTATTCATTTTTAAATTCCTCCAATTGAAATATTTTTTTAATTATCAAGTTGGGTGTTGATGTTTCTCCATTTAGATGCTTAATTCGATTATTAACTTTCCAATCCACATATAAGTATAATAATTGTTCAAATTGATTTGTATAATTAATTTCAAACATTATGCTGTATTTAATTTGTTGCAATTTTTCCTTGGTTAATTGAATTGGTATTGGAAATAAATTAGAAAAGGATAATGAATTCCAGCTGTATTTTGTAGATTTATTTAGTCTATCTACTGCTTCATTTACTGCACCTTGAGTACTCCCCCAACAAATAATAGTGTAATCTGCGTCATTCGATCCATAAAACTCAGGTCCATCTAATTCTTCTTCAAGTTTTTTTACTTTTTTAAATCTTTTTTCAATCATTTTTTCACGAATTGTCCATGAATTGGGTAATCCACAACGATTTCCAGATAAAGAATGGGATTCTTCATCATGTTCTGCACCAACTAAAATATAATTCGCTTCAGGTGTAGGTGGGAAAGCTCTTGGGGAGATACCATCTTCAGTAAATTGAAATCTTTTAAATTTTGGAAACTCTGATGATGGTTTTTGCCATATCTTTCCTCTATTGATTTTTATATTTAAATCCACTTCAGGAATATTTTTGGTTTGTTCACTTAACGCAAAATCAGATAAAATAATAACAGGAATTTGATATTTATCCGCAACATTGAAAGCTTTTACAGTTAGCTCAAAACATTCCTCGATATTTCTAGGTGCGAAAATAGCTCTGGGGCTTTCTCCATGTGATAAACTAATCATGGATAACAGATCTGCCTGTTCCATTTTTGTTGGGATCCCTGTTGATGGTCCTGCTCTCATAGAATTAACTACTACAATCGGTGTTTCTGTCATTGAAGCATATCCAAAAGCTTCTGCCATAAGTGATATTCCCGGTCCTGAGCTTGCAGTCATAGCTCTTGCACCACCAAAGGAAGCACCAATAATCATATTTATTGCGGCTAATTCATCTTCCGCTTGTCTTACAATAATTCCGAATTTAGCAGCATTCATTGCTAAATACGTTAGTATTGAAGAAGCCGGTGTGATTGGATATTGTGCGAGAAATTTCAATCCACTAGCTGCCGCGCCAAGTGCTATCATTTGATTACCATTGATGACTATATTGTCCAATTTACCATTAGATGGTCCCAGTCTCCTTGATACATCTTGTTCTGTATTGTAATTGAAACCTATTTGCAATGCTGTTAGATTATATTCTAATATCTTTGAATTTTTAGCAAATCTCTTTTTTAATATTTCATGATATTGTTCAATTGGTAAATTAAATAATTTTAGAAATACTCCCATCGCTATTGTATTCGCCAATATTAAACTTCTAGATTCAATATTTCTAGCATTTGTGGTAAGCGGTAACGATACAAGATGAATTTCTTTTTCAACTATTTTTATATTAAATTCATCAGTGTTTACGATATCTGAATTTGTTATAATAATCCCGTTATTTTTTACATTGTTGAAGTGTACATCTAATGTTTGTTTGTTTAGAGCAAATAACACATCTAATTCTTCATCAAAATGATCAATTCTTGTTATCGCAACTTGGAGGTGTTGCCAAACATGCCCACCTCGAATTGTACTTTGAGTACCTGGAATCCCAAATACTGAGTATCCTAGTGAATTAAAATATTTTTGCATTAGCAAGCCTGTAGATTGTAATCCATCACCGGCAGCACCTCCCCACTTCAACGATATTAATGGATAAGAAATTTCATTTACCATATTATTCCTAATTTATGATTGTTTGTCATATATATTTAGCTTAAGATAAAAAATATACTAGAAATATAAAAAAAAACGAGCCCGGTGGGATTTGAACCCACGACCTCTTGCTTAGAAGGCAAGCGTTCTATCCATGCTGAGCTACGGGCTCTCTTAACCTTATTAATTATTTAGTAATTAGAAACTTATTGTTATTAACCCAAACTCATTTTTAATTTAGTAAAATAATTTGAAATTTATTAGAATTTTATTATATTTTTATTCTTTGTTTTATATTTTACGTATATAATAACTAGAATTACAATGGATGAAATTAAAGCTATAGAATTTGATAACGATATTTCTTGATATTTTGGCAGTAATAAAGTTAAATTATATGTTGGTGAGTTTTCGATAATAATGAAACTTAATAATATAGGGATCTCTGTATTTTTCCAGTTTTCATCATATATTTCTAATATTTCATTTGTTTTATTAAATCTATATTTTTGTAATATATCTCCATAAATAAGAATTAATCCAATACTAAAATTTGAAATATAAAATAGTGTAAAATTCAATAAACAGGTAGATTTAGAGGTTCGTTCTGGATTCACAAAAATGTTC
The DNA here is from genome assembly GCA_029882335.1 of Candidatus Heimdallarchaeota archaeon. Taxonomy (GTDB): domain Archaea; phylum Asgardarchaeota; class Heimdallarchaeia; order Heimdallarchaeales; family Kariarchaeaceae; genus JAOUKW01. Next base: position 18,393 of record JAOUKW010000001.1, read on the forward strand.
GGTATAAATTCATTGATGATTAGTGTAAGTGAAAAGGATAATGGAACAAATCCTATTGATGAAGCATTGATAAATAACTCATGTTGTCCTGTTGAATATTGACCCGGTATATACACGAAATAATTAATGTATTCTGATAATAGAGAATCGTTTTCATACACTTTAATATTCGTAGCATTATGAGAAATAGAAGATGTTGTATTAATGAAGGTTATCGGAACAATTGAGGTTACCTCGGGATCTAAAAGTATATTTGTATCCATGGCTAATTCAGCTGGAGATAAATGCAAGAAGTCTATATAATTAAGTACTGAACCATCAGTAAAGTAAACATGTACCGTAAAATTGCCTTTATTCCATAATTGTGGAAGGAAAATAAATGAATTCGTTAAATATGATTGAGAGATAAAATCTATAGATTGATTTAATTTTACATACAGTATCGAATAATTTGATAATATTCTTATGTCATATCGTTTACCCTGTATTGGTTTTGATGTTTGAACTTGTATTATATTATTTATATTAAATTTCAGAGTAATTTGAAGTCGAATGTATTTTGTTTCATTAGATTGTAATATTATCTTATTTCCTAAATTCGTAATTTCCAAACTGGAGTTATAATCTACAGAGATAATTGTAAAATTTTCTTTAAAAACATAAATATTGTAGGCATGATCTATGATTAGATCAATTTTTTCTAGAGCTATTTCATTTGGATTGTAATCTGAATTGAAACTATATGAAGATCTAAGAGGAAATACTAATATCCAATCTATATAAATAATATAATACAAAGTAATATTAACAATCAGTAAATTATATACTTCAAAAGTATAGGTTGAATTGGTAATTAAATATTCTTGATTGTTAATCTTTGCATTCACTTGACTTACCTGGCTTATGAGGGAGAAACTGCTAAAAGATAATTCCATAGAATAATTCTGTTGCTGAGCACTGACATCTAAAATTATTGAATTCAAAATAGAAGGAGTTTGATAAATACTACTAGTTGAAAATATAGAGATTGGGATATTGAGTAGTTTATATGTGTCCAAAAAAAATGTAATTATTTCTGTTTGATTATATTGAATTTGAAATGCATTATTTTGAATCAATTCAAGAGAATAAATCAAAGTATCAAATTCAAACATCAATCTAATTCTAGAACTTGGAGATGTGAAGTTGATATTATGAATTAATTTTGAAATATTTAATTGTAAAATATCTGTAGGGTTTATAGATAAATGGATATTATTAACAAAGAGATTAGAATTGGATCCGTTATTTATTAAAAATGTCATTACTCCTTGATTAGAATAAGTATGGATTGTATTAGATGAAAATATCCAATTTTCAAAATCTTGAATATAATTTTTCATCTTATCATAATACAATTTCTTAGGTATTATGTTTAAAGTTGCATTGTTAATATTATTTAAAACAAATGGATGGTCAGAATCGATTCTTGTGTTATTATTCCTAATTTCTTTTTCATAGTTAATTACGGTATTATTTTCATCACTATCACTATATTGATTAATACTACTTTTTTGCGAATTATTTAAGAAATGTAAATTACCATTAATATTGGTATTATAATAATTATTGTCTGGATTTGTCAATGATGAAGGTATCGGATTTACTAAAATAATAATTAAAACTATGGATAAACTTTGAATTTTCAATATTTATTATGGTGATTACTACATTTAAACTTCTTATAGAATGGCAAGAGAGGGATTTGAACCCTCGCGTGCGGGTGCACACATGCTCTCAAGGCATGCCTCTTGGACCAGACTTGAGTACCTTGCCTTAATTTAAATTTAAATTAAATGCTTATTTATATTTATATTGTGTTCACTTATGAATTATCTAAAATTTCTAATAAATTTCCTTTGAAATACGTAGCATTTGATTCAACTATTTTTACTATACCTCTTTTTCCTAAGAGTTCATCATGATCTTCAACAACTATTGGTTTATATGCAAAATTTCTTGATTGTATTCCTCCTTTTATTCCCATTTCGGTGAAAATTACCTCTCCTTTCCAACCTAACCATTTTTTATTTTCATCTAACTGAATTTCATTACATAACAACGCAAGTTCCTTGGATCTTCGATTTATTTCTGTTCTTTCTATTTGCTTTAATTTAGATGCTGGTGTATTTTTTCTTTTCCAAAATTTGGAAATATTAGTTATTGAAGGTTTAGTTCTTTTGATGGCTGCGATTGTTTCATCAAATTCACTATCTGTTTCAGTTGGGTAACCACAAATGATATCAGTAGCTAAAGTATAGTTGCTAAAATTTTCCTTAAATATATCTGTAATTTGATAGAATTCAGCTACAGTATAACCTCGTTTCATATGTTTGAGGATTCGATCACTCCCTGACTGGAGTGGTAAATGAAGAAATTTATATACATTATCTTCTTGAAATTGCATCACCAAATCATTCAGGAATTTAATAAAATTATTTGGATTCCCCATTCCTACTCGAATTTTTAATTTTCTATCAATTTTATTTATTTCTTCTAAGAGGCTAGCTAAATTTGTTTTGTTGTCAAATCCCCAACAACCTGTATCTTGGCTTGTTAACCAGATTTCTTTGGCGTTTGAACTTCTAATAGATTGAATTATACTATCTTGAGAAAATGATCTTAAATGGCCTCTTGCGAACTTAGTAGCACAAAATGAACAATTATTTACACATCCCTCATTAATTTGAACAATTTGAATATATGGATTCCATGAGTTTGATTCTAATAATGGTTTCTCGATTGAATTAATATTGCTAAATAATGGTAATATTATGTTTTCATTAAATAATAGGTTTTTATTTTCAAATTTTGTAGACCCATCAATACCTATTATATTTGCTTTTGGATATCGCTTTTTTAATGAGATATAGTTTGTTTCAGCTAAACAACCGGTAATATATATTTCTTTATCATCAGAATATGTTTTATCAATAGTATCAATTATTTTATTTTCTGTTGGAGTTTTTACAGTACAAGTATTAAAAACTAATAAATTTGCATTATCTATTTGATCTTTTGAAATCAATTGATAATCATTTTTTAATAATTTCGATTCAATAATTTGACTATCTTTTTGATTATGGGTACAACCCCAAGTGACAACTACTGCTTTTTTCTTTTTATTTGTCAATATATAAATAATTGTTCCAAAGTACTAAAATATAGTTATAGAAACTATTCTAATCAATAATGATTGAAAAACAAAGTATCCAATAATTATCTGATGATTAGTTTTAGTAAAATCTATATCATATTTTGAAGATATAATTTTTCGATTATCCTAGAAGAAAAGTCTTTTTTTTTTAGATGCTCTTTCCATTATTTTATTATGTTTTAATTACTATGAATTAATTGTGGTTAATCTTACAAAGTATCCTAATCCGGGACGGATTTTCTCTTACAATAGAAATCAGTGGTTAATTGATAACATTTTGAGAGCAAAGGTTCCAATTCACATTTTTACTTCAACTAGAGATTCACAAATAGGGCAATTATTGATTTCATTAGAAAATATCAGAATTAAAAAAATTAGGGAAGGGGAAGACATTAAATCAATATTAAGTGATTCAAATAGAGAAAACTTTATTCCAGTATTGCAATTGTATAATCAATTTGAGTCGTTCTTTAAGAATAATGATTTGGAAATTAAAAAGTTTTTTGAGGAGTTTATAAATTTAGAAACTGGTAAGAATTTTAAAAATTCACTCAGTGAATTTTCAAAATGGTATCTTTCAATTTCAGATGAAGATTTAAAACACTATTTTACACTATGTTATGATTTGATTCATAAATTTCTATTTCCTAAATTGATTGGTGAACTTAAGTGTAAGGATATTGAAGAATTATTAAATAAGCATGTATCCGAGGAAAATAATGTTTTGGAATTATTGAATAGACTTGTTGATGTAGATTTATTGAATGCATTATCTTCTGATGAGCTACAAACTCATCCTGAAAATTCTGATTTTAGAACATATAAAAATTCTGAAGGAGAAGTAATTAATTTAAGTTATAACGAAATAATATCAAATACAACTACATTAATGACACTATTTTTAGAATTTATAAGAAGAAATGAATCAAAAACAACAGAATTGGATCTTACTTATCTTCCTTCATTAATAATTTTAGATATGGTAATGCTTGCCCCTAGAGTTGATAAATCAAACATACCTGCAATTAAATATCATTTTAATTTGTTAAAGGATATTTTACCAGATACACCAAAGCATTTTTGGGATATATTAACTACATCATATCAAATTAGTAGTCATATTTTGGAAACAAATAGTAGATTGTTACAAAAATTATATACAAATCTTGAAAAAACACATAAAGTAGCAATAAAAAACTTTTGGAAAGATATTGCATTAACTATGAATACACCTGAAAAACTTGAAAATTTGGAAATATTACTTCCTGTAATTTGGAGTCATTACCGCATTTTCCAATCAATAGCCCAAAATTTAAGTTACAAATATCCTGAGAAAAATGAATATAAAAGATCAATTGATGTGTTATTTCGACTCGAACATATATTTTGGACAAATGGTAAGATGTATCTCGAAAATGAAAATATTAATAGTTCCATTCAATTTTGGTGCTCTTATAGTTCAATCGCTAACAAAAGAGTTAGATCTACTAAAGATAATCAACAGTTATTTACAGAACTAAATAATTTGCTAAAAAGATTTAAAATTCTAACTAATAAAACTCAGAGAAAAAAAATTGATGTTAACATTATAGATCAACATTCAATATTACAAAGAATATTGTCATATGGATTAGATTCAGATGATTCAACTTTAAGAAAGGATTTATTAAATTATGCAGATTTATTCAAAAAATTGATAGATGAAATCGCGAATGAAGAAGAGTATAAAACTTATTTCTCTGTTAAAGATGAAAAGAAAGCAATTAAGGCAATATACTCTTTAATCGATCTACGTTATCCTCCTACTACAAAAATGAAAACTATGAAAAATTAATTTTCAATTATATAATTGCTTAAGAAATAAGACAAAGAAGTCCATAAATCAAGCGAGTTATTGGATAATGATACTAATTCACATTCATTTGGTAAAGATGTTTTAAAATTCCCTCTAGGAAATCCTCCAAAAATAAACGTTTTAGATTTGTAATCACTCTTACTTATTTTTCTTCCATTTTTTGAAAATGCTATTGATGGTGTTGAAAAATCACCGATACTAAATGAAACTGGTTTAATTAAATTTTCCTTATATTTATTACTTAAAATTCCCTCCAAAATTCCGTAAAATCTCGTTTGGTCTCTTGGTAATCTAATATTTGAAGAAACTTCATAGATTGTATCTTTAATTGAAAAGTAAATTGACATGTTTGGAATAAAATTGACATAACCTAGAATTGTAAGCAAGCCGAAATGTAATATATCAGGTCTATCAAATCTATCATATAATGGGATATTTTTCAAGAGATGCTGATGTGATGAAGCATTTTTAAGTGGTAATCTCTTAAATTTTGTAAGATATTTTTTTATAGCTTCTGATTTATTCCAATCGATAGGTACCAATTCGATGAAGCTATCCAAAATAATTATATTCATCTTAATTTTATTTTACTTCCTGCTGTTGATTAAAATATTTGATTCAAATATAGGAGTTTAATAAAGAAAATGAAAATATTTAGTATGTTTGAATCTACTATATCTGATGAAAATGTTGTCATAATTCGTACATTGGAGTGTGATATGTGTCAAAGATTTGATTCCATTCAATTATCTCTGGATGAATTTTATACCAGAATTAACGCAAATAGTCTAAAGATCGGAATTCAAAATATTCCTCATGGTGACCATGTACGGATTTCATATTTTGATGAGAATAAGAAATACCTAGGTGATACTATATCATTAAATATAAAATCAGAAACCTCTTTGAAGGTAGGAAACACAATTCCAAATTTTAATATAAATACAAAAAAAACAAATTCTTCAAATAAAAAATTGTTAAATATGTTCATAAAGAAGACTCATTCCATTAGTATTCTAGGGCCTTCATTAGCGGGTAAAACGTCATTATCAATTTATATGGAATCTGGCAAACCTGAAAAGATCTTTTATCGTTTTCATTATTCACCAACTATGGGTAAATCCATAAAACATCTAAAAATTGGTAATAGTAACCTTAAGATAACTGATTTAGGTGGTCAAAAATCATTTTGGAAACTATGGAAGGAAGAAGTTGAAGAATCAGATAAACTGATATTCATCATTGATGTTACTGCAAATAATAAAGATGAAATAATAGAATCTCTAAAAATAATTCTCAAATATAGATATCATGAAAATCAACCAATCTTAATATTATTAAACAAATATGATCTCATTTTGGAGGGTTATACAAACAATATCGTTGCAATTGATGAGATATTTAATCAATTAGATCTATATCAAATAAATAATATTTGGATAATCAAATCGTCAATACTGAATGGAGTTGCGTATGATTATGTTGAAGATAATCAAGAATCTAATTTAGGTGATGTAATACTAGATTATTTAGAAATTTAATTTTTTTTATCCAAATTATTAGATGAAGTTAAAGAAATACTAAATATCTTAAATGATATTGGATAAATATGAGTTGTACTATCCTACTTGTACTCGAAGAGGGATTTAATGATTTATCTTTTTTAACGATTCAAACTTTATTAGAAGAAAATTCTCATGATATTATAATTTCATCAAGTAAAAGTGATGCAATAAAGGGTATTGAGTCTTCAGTAATGACTGTATCACTTGATGATGCCTTGAATCATGAAATTGATTATAAAGCAATTATTTTGGTTGGAGGTAACAGTTTAAACAACTGGGATCTATTGAATGAAACTTTGAAGAAATTTTCAAATGAAAATAAATTAATTGGTGCGGTTGAAAACGGAGTATCCGTGTTACAAGAACTAGGTTTGTCAAATATTATTTCAACAGGGGATGATGTAATATTTGATAATTCCATTTTATCCTTGGGTAAACCCGAGAATATTGAAAATTTTGTTGAAAGATTGATTTCATTATTATAGATACTTAGCATTCAGACATATATAAGATTAGAAATATTTCTTTCGTCTTATTTGCGACAGCACAGATTTCATCATCTCTATCTTCTGTTAAAATAAGAAATAGCTCATTTTCAATTTCTTCAAAATGTTGTAGATTTAAAAAAATTTGTCTAATTATGTTTTTTATTTGATCCAATCCGTTTATTCGGGATATCTTCGGTGATAAAATAATTCCATTTTGTATAAATAGCCCTGGAAAGAACCTATCAAAGTAATTAATTATAGGAAATAACTGAGATTTATCCATATTTTTCATGTTAAACATATGCTATAAACTCGTTAGTAATTTAACTATATCTAGTAGTTATTTTATATTTCAACCATAAATCAAATAATATTCTCTACAAAAGGATTTATTATGGAACAATATTCTGATATCGGTCTGATTGGATTAGCTGTAATGGGTCAAAATTTAGTTTTAAATATTAATGATAATGGTTATTCTGTCTCTGTATATAATAGAACACATGAAAAAACAAAATCATTTATTAAAAATAATTCAGATAGAAAAACCATTTATGGTTTTGATGATGTTTCTTCATTTATCGACTCTCTAAAATCCCCTAAATTAATCATCATGATGATAAAATCAGGTAAACCCGTTGATGATTTAATAGAGGAGCTCATACCATTATTAAAAGGAAATGATATCTTGATTGATGGAGGAAATTCTTATTATAAAGATACTGAACGAAGAGAAATATATTCATCAACTTTTGGTATTCAGTATTTGGGAGTTGGAATTTCTGGAGGTGAAGAAGGTGCTAGATTTGGGCCTTCTATTATGCCTGGTGGAAATATAGGAGCATGGAACATTGTAAAAAAAATTTTATTTGATATTTCTGCGAAAATTGAGGAAGAGCCGTGCTGTGCATTCATTGGTCGCGGTGGGTCTGGTCATTATGTCAAAATGGTTCATAATGGTATTGAATATGGTGATATGCAACTAATCAGTGAGATATACAATATTATGAAAGTTGGGATGAATATACCCAATCCGGAGATGAGTAAAATATTTAATAATTGGAATAATGGAAAATTGAATTCATATTTAATTGAAATTACGTCGAAAATTTTGAATCATAAAGATGAAAATGGAAGTTTTGTTGTTGATTCTATATTAGATAAAGCAGAACAAAAAGGAACTGGAAGATGGACTGCTATTTCAAGTCTAGAATTCGGTATTCCATTAAATTTAATTACAGAATCAGTTTACCAAAGAAGTATTTCATCTCTTAAATCCCTACGAACAAATCTCTCTCAATTATATACTGAGGACACAGGAAAATTGGAACAAAATGATGATATTATCATTCATCTCCAGAACGCATTATATGTTTCTAAAATAATATCCTATAGTCAAGGGTTTCATCTTCTACGTGAAGCCTCTGAAAACTATAAATGGAATTTAAAATTTGATGAAATTGCATCAATTTGGAGAGGTGGTTGCATTATTAGATCTGGTTTTTTAAGTAAAATTTCTGATTCTTATAAAGAAAATCCTGAATTAGTACATTTATTTAGTTCTTCTAAATTTTATAATGAAATTTTAAATAATATTGAATCATTACGATTGATCGTGACTACTGCTATAAATTTGAGAATACCTGTTCCCGGTCTTTGTTCAGCTTTAATGTATTTTGAATCAATAAAATCTAAAAAATTACCTGCTAATTTAATTCAAGCTCAAAGGGATTTCTTCGGAGCTCATGGATATCAAGATCTATCTACATTGATTTATACGCATACTAAATGGTATTAAAGTTTGTTCCAAGCTCTTCCGTCCTTTTTGATAAACTCATTTGCTAAATCTGGTCCATGTGTTCCTGCGGGGTAATTAGGAAAAGGATCAGGTAGTAATCCATTCATTATTTTCTTATCCACCTCTTTCCAATATTTGATAATTGGATCAACAATTGACCACATTTCAATAATCTCATCAAATCTAATAAATAATGTTGAATCTCCTCTCATTGTGTCAACTAATAATCTTTCATATGCTTTTGGTTCTTTTATTTTTGCTTTCCCACCGAGGTCGAGATTTATTGGTTCGACTTCAGTTAATAGTCCCGCTGGTTTCCATCCTAGAGTAATATTAATACCTGCTCTAGGTTGTATTTCTAATTGGATTGTGTTTGGTATTGGGAGCTGTTTGCTTAAAATCATTGGTATGTGCGAATCATTAACTTTCTTCAATTGAATGAAAATTTCTGTTTTTCTAGTGGACATTCTTTTCCCAGTTCGTAAATAAAATGGGACATCTCTCCATCTATAATTATCTATAAAGAGTTTCACTACAGCGAATGTCTCTACAAGTGAATCTATTGGTACACCATCTTCATTTCGGTACGTAACAGTGAGATTTGAATTAACAATTCCCTCACTATATTGTCCTCTTACGGTATTTTTCTGTATTTCATCTCCGTTATATCTCCTGATTGAATTAAGGAGTTTGACTTTTTCATCTCGAATTAATTCTGGTTCTAGTGATCGGGGGTGTTCCATAGTAAGAAATGCCAAAATTTGTAACATATGGGACTGGACCATATCTCTTACAACTCCAGTCTGTTCAAAGAAATCAACTCTTCCCTCAACCCCTACAGTTTCAAAGGTAGTAATTTGAATATGGTCGATAAATTCACGATTCCAAAGTGGTTGAAAAATTAAATTTGACATTCTAAATACCAGAATATTTTGAACTGCTTCTTTTCCTAAGAAATGATCTACTCTATATATTTGTGTTTCATTGAAATTTGTTCGAATTAAATTATTTAATTCTTTCGCTGAATTCAAATCCAAGCCAAATGGTTTCTCAATTATAATTCTTGTCCAACTCGGGAGATGGTTGATGTTTAGTTTAAATTTAGATAATTTCATAATTAAAAGGGTGAAATGACTTGGATTTGTTGCAAAATAGAATAACCTATTCGATTTTTCATTCCATTCCTTCTCAATTGCTTCGATTTTATTTTTTATAAGTAAAAACGTATCTTCATCATTATAATTAGCTCTAATTGAATGTAAGTTTAATTTTATTGGATTCCAATATTTATCTTCCATTTTATGACTACAATATTGTCTTACTCTTAATTGCATCTCTGTTTTAAACTCATTATTTAGAGGAATTCGTCTACCCAAACCGATTATTTTAAAATTCTTTGGCAACAATTCTTCCCTAGATAGATGATAAATTGCTGGTAATAATTTTCGACGTGTTAAATCTCCAGAGGCTCCGAAAATAATTATTATTGTATTTTCAGGTATTTCATGAGATCGAGGTGCTTTTTGAATACTGCTCAATATATCTCATTTTACGATTCTCATCATGTTTTTTGAAATATTGTGTGAAATAATTAATGAATTAATAAAAATTCATCACAATTTATTCTTATTCCCAAATACTAGAAATTTCATTTTTTTGAAGATGAATTGATGATATTTCTTGGCCATCATTCATAATATTTTGAAGATTCAAATTATATGGGCTTGTTACTCCACTTAAAATGGTTGTAACTTGTATTTTATCTTCTAAGGACTTATCAATATGAGTACCCCAAATTATCTCACTATCCTCACTCATTTCCTGTGAAATCGATTGTACACATTTTCTAACTTCTTCTAAAGATAATGATGGACCACCCGATATATTAATCAATGCTGCCTTACAATCCATAATTTGAATATCTAGGAGTGAGTTGCTTAAACTTTCTCTAAGTGCATCTTCAATTCTATTTTCTCCTTCTCCTTCTCCCATACCTATAACTGAAGTACCTCCTCTTTTGAGAATTTGTCTTATGTCCGCAAAATCTACATTCACATACGCTGGAGTCAAAATTAGATTCACTATACCTTTTACCGCTCTTACTAAGATCTCATCTGCAACTTTAAATGCCAGTGAAATCGGTAAATCAGGTACTAAATGCATTAACTTTTCATTTGGAATTACTATTACTGTATCACACGCCTTGAAAAATTCATTTAGTCCTGTCAATGAATGTTTAGCTCGAATTTCTCCTTCCATTTCAAAAGGAAGCGTACATACACCTACAACTAATGCTCCTGATTTTTTAGCAATTTGTGCTATTATAGGTGCTGCTCCTGTACCAGTACCACCACCCATACCTGTAGTTACAAAAACCATATCTGAACCATTTACAACAGGTTTAATTACTTCTACACTTTCCTCTGCTGCTGCCTTTCCAATTACAGGATCGTTTCCCGCACCTAAACCTTCTGTTAAATTTAATCCTAGAAGAACTTTATCATCACTTTTTATATCTCTAAGGTGAATTGCATCTGTGTTTGCACCCACAGTCAAAACTCCTTTGAATTCAGATAGATGTAATCGATTAATTGCATTACATCCAGCACCACCAACTCCTATAGCTACGATTCTATTCTTATTTTTTTTAATTAATGAATCCAACAATTTGTCAACTTCAGATGATCCAGTTGAACTCAAGGAATTATTTGTACTAGAATAATTTACACTATTTTTATTATTCAAATAAAAAGTATTCTGTGAAATTTCTTCCATTTCTTCATCTAAAGTGTCTAGCAAATTCTTTATACTATTTGTCATACAAATAATTATTAATTTAATTGATATATACTAGAGTAATACTGAGAGGATATTGTATTAATACTCTCTTTGTTCCCAGATTGGATCATCTTCAATGGGCAATTGATCTTCCGCGATAATGGGTTTTGATAACTGTTTAAATTTATTAGATTTAATTATTTTTTGCATTATTGTTTTTTCAACAAAATCGATTAAATCAGTGATTCCTTCTTTAGAATTTGAATTAAAAAGAATTAACCTTTCATTATCTGCTATTATATTCTCTAATACCAATTGATGCTGTATTTTATCAACTATTTCAGATCCCACAAGGTCTGATTTTGAAATTGCCACCTTAAATTCTGATGATGCATAAAATTGTTTGATTTCCCTAATTAAATTTAATTGTGCGTTTAAACTTTCGTTATCATTTTTTAGTGGATCAATGAAGAAAAGGATAAGATCTGCTAGATGTCGTATTGCAATTAATGCTTGTTTTTCGATACTGTTTCTTTCAGATAATGGTCTATCTAATATTCCAGGTGTATCGACAAATTGAATACTGAGTAAATTAACCTTTCTATGACCAAATAATAATTTTTTTGTTGTAAATGGATAAGAGGCAACTTGAGGTTTACCTGAAGTAGATTGTCTTATAAAAGATGATTTTCCTGCATTCGGAATTCCAGTTATAACTACTGTTGGTGAAGTAGGATCAAAACCAGGGAAATTAATTAATATTTGTTTTGAACTGTTTAAAAAACTGAATGTATTTTCCAATTTTTTGATAAAACTAGCATATCTTCCAAATGCAATTTTTCGTAACTGAGTTATTTCTTTAGGATTATTTGAACCTAAAATTTGATCGTTTAATTCTTGGGCGATACTTCTTATATGGTCATTAATTCCATGAACTCTCCCAATGGCTTCTTTGAGTTTATCAATACCTACTAGTATGTCGGTTAATTCATAATAAAATGGATGAATTAAATTTAAAGATGGAAAACTTTCAATTAGATTTGTTATTCGATCAACAATTACATTACCCACAGTATTAATTCTATTCATCTCTAGTGTTTTTTTTCTTTCCAAATATTCCCTTGCATTAGAGGGTTTGATCTTCATAGCTTTGTTAAATGCAATATCAATTAATTTTTCTGATGATTCGATAGTTTTGATAAAATCAAATGGATTGGAAGAATTATACAATATCTATCTATTATCCTTGTTATTTATGATATATTGTATTCAAAACACAAATTTTTATGAATTTTGAATAAATTATAGGAAGTTATAATTTTCGATAATATTACCAATACAATACAGGAGAAAAAAACAAAATGGGATTTTAATTCTTATTGGACTGTTTTTTATATGGGTTTTTGAAATATAAAGAATCAGTCCAATTAAAGCACTAATTTTTAACATAGGGGAGAGATAAATATATGTAAGCAAAAGAAGAAAATTTACAAACTCAATAAAATCAGTCATACATACTATTGAAAAATTACTATTTAACATTCTAATATAATCAACGATAGAAATAATCAAAATAATAAGAAAGCTAATCATTCCGTATCAAAAGTTTAAAAATATAATAAAAGAATAAGAAAATGAAGAAGGCAATATAATGGTACAGAGAGCAAGAATTCGATTATTAAGTACATCAGTAAAATCTCTGACAAATATCTGTGATGAATTAAATAATATCTCTGATAAAGCAGGTATTCGTATGAAAGGACCAATTCCTTTCCCAACAAGAAAAGTCATCATACCTGTTAGAAAATCACCATGTGGTAATGGAACTCAAACATGGGAGCACTATGAGATGAAAATTCACAAGCGTTTGATAGATCTAGATGCAGATGAAAAGGCAATGCACTTGCTGATGCGTCTAAACGTACCTGATGATATCAGAATTGAAGTTGAATTAGCTTGAAAAATATTCAAGTTATTTGGTATCTATCTAGATTTTATTATATGGCTTCGATTTAAATAACATATATAAAAAGGAAGTTAACTTATGAGTGCAATATCCGTTGGAAGAATAGTTGTAAAAGTAATGGGACGAGAATCCGGTAAAAAAGCTATAGTAACAAAAATAATTGATAAAAATTTTGTTGAGATTTCAGGTCCATTTGATTTATCTGGAATCAAAAGACGAAGAGTAAATATGTCTCATATTGAACCTACAAACTTAAGTATTGATATTAAGAAGGTAGCTGATGATGATGCCAAAATAAAAAGTTTGGTAGAGAAAGATCAACAAATAAAAGAAGCTTTACTTGAAAAAATTTGATCATCTAATGATAAAACTCCCTGAAGATTTTGTAATTATAGATAATACAGATATATCCAATACATTTGGTATTTATCCTGATGATCGTCAAATCAATGATTATATTGATTATGGAATAATTTTATTAGATAAACCTGCAGGACCGACTTCTCATGAAGTAGTTGCAATCGTAAAAAAGATATTGTCTTTAAAGAGAGCTGGACATTCGGGTACTCTAGATCCAAATGTCACGGGTGTTCTACCAATTGCTTTATCAAATTCCACAAAAATTCTTGCATCATTATTGAAATCCAATAAAAAATATATCTGTAAAATGATAAACGCAAAAACTTTTTCATTAGATCTGTGGAATTCTAAATTTCAGGAATATGAAAGAGAGATTTATCAAATGCCTCCTTTGAAATCAAATGTAGTTAAGAAATTAAGGAAAAGGACTATCTTTCAGTTGAAATTAATTGAAATGGATGCTAATGATAATATACTTTTTGAGGTAACCTCAGAAGCGGGTACATACATTAGAACACTATGTATAGATTTGGGTCGTTCAATTGGTTCAAGTTCATTTATGGGTGAATTAAGACGAATACAATCAGGTCCATTTATTGAGAACGAGTTAAAATCTTTACATCAACTATTTGATGCTTGGTCTATATATCAGGAAAATAAAAATGAAATAGTATTAAGAGAAATAATTCAACCAATCGAAATATTGATTCAATTTAATGCTACAGTGATGATAAAAACAATGTATGTCAATTTAGTTTGCCATGGAGTAAATATCTTAAAAAAATCAATAATGGGTACAACAGAATTTAATGAAAATTCCTTAATCTGCTTGATTTCCTCCAAACATGAATTAATCGGAATTGGTAACGCCCTTATAAACTCGTCTGAAATCGAGAAAATGAATGATGATTCAATTGTTATAAAGCCATACAAGATAATTATGAACCGTGATTTATATCCTAGATTTTAAATTTAAAGGGAATTGGTAATAAATCAGGTAGGGTAAATGTATGATATTTTCCAGTTGCATTGTACAAATGTATTTTAATATTTTCATCAAAAAACTCACTCATAACCTGTAAGCAAATTCCACACGGTTTAATAATTCCCTCACCAGACGATATGACTACCATTTCAACAAATTCTCTTTCATCCGCACAAATAGCATTAAAAATAGCAGATCTTTCTGCGCAATTTGTTGCAGCATATGAACTATTTTCAATATTAGTACCAATGTAAATATTCCCTGATTTTAATATGACAGCACAACCCACCTTAAATTTAGAATAAGGACTATAAGATAAGGACATGGCATATTTAGCTCGTTCGAATAATTGCTGACTCATAAAAACACTGTATTCACTGAATTTAAATAACTGTTTAACATTTCACATTTGTTTCAATCTTTGGTATATCAATTTTGTCAAGAACAATCATTATTCCAAATTAAATCTAACTCAATTTTTAATTTATTTTGTTACCAAATATATAAAATCTCTCTTGAATTTAATATTTGAAAATTACAAATTTGCAATGAATTTTTTTGAAAAAATATTTATCAATAATGTATAAATAATATTTTCTCAATAAAAGAAGTTTTTTATTACGATTATAAATTAAAATTATATGTCTTTAAGGCAGAAAAAAACCAAAAAAGAAAGTGCTCCTATGCCATCAACTGGAGCAGGATTAATGAGATATTTTGATGAAGATTTACCTGGAATTAAAATTGGACCAAAAGCAGTTGTCATTTTAAATTCAATCTTGATTTTTTTGGTTTTACTTGCACAATCTAGCTTTTCTCCATTTAGTTGATATATATTAAAAATTGACGAAATTCTTGAGCATTGAAGAGACCTGATAGTGAAGCTTGGTATCATGATGCGTTCGGGACGCATTGAGCGTGGGTTCAAATCCCACTCAGGTCATATTTAATTGCAATTTGTTTTCATCTTATTAGTTTATTAATTAAAAGTACTATTAATTCCATGATTAGTGAAGATTTAATGTCTGTATTTATTGTTGAATTATTGGCTAGCATTATTGGGCTTTATTTGTTGAAAAAAGAGATTGTTTGCTTAATACCTACTATAAAGAAAATTCAAAGCTTATCACTTATTGGATTTCTAATTTCCCTCAATTTTGTTTACATTTTTAGAGTAATTGGAATAATTTCTGAAAATACTAATATTCGCCAGTTTGGTGCAGCACTCAGTGGATTATTTGCAGGTATGTTTTTAATAATTTGGGGCTCTATCAATATAAATATGTCAAAAAAAATAAAAATTATAAGTTTAATAATTTTAATTTTGGGGATGTTGGTATTTATTATTGGTAGAATAACGCACATCCCATTCTTGCAAATAATTGGGATTGCATTTTTAGTGTTTTTGTCAAGCTTTATTATAATCCGATTTTTTGTCTTTGTTTTTTCAAGTTCTCCATATGTACGAGCTAGACAACGAGTTTTATTGATTTCTCTAGGTTTTTTATTCTTAATTATCCTAGATGGTTTTGGAATTATTTTTTTAGGTAATGGATTTTATTTTGTAGCGTCTATTCTTTTTCTCTTTGAAATACCATTTAGAATTTTGATGACAATAGGTATAGAGCTTCCTATTAATATTCAAAATTATTTGAAAAGATTCATCCACTAGAGTCAATCATTTCCAATTTTTTAATAGTATCTGCGATTTCGACAATTTTAGCTAAATCCTTTTCTTGTTCTAACATATTTGTTAATTCTTTTATTTTATTTAAAATCGGATTATTTATTTTGGTATTTGTTTGGGTCTTATTTGTTAATGCATTGTCTTTTTCATATATCAGTTTTTTATCACATGTTGTACAAAATAATGTAGAATCTGGGAGTTTATAAATCGGACTTATACAAATTGGACACGGTTGGTTCAACATTTGTGCTCCTTTTAGAAGCAATTCTGCTGCCCGTTTAATCGGAGAATCATTCATTGTGTTAATTAATTATATACAACTAAATTTATAAGCTTTAGGTTTGAATTAATTATTTGAATTGAGTAATGGATAAGTAGAATGTAAAATTTCCAATATCTTATTTGCTTTTGTCTTTCCTATTCCTGTAACGCGGATCATATCTGATACATCTGCATTTAAAAACTCAATAGGTTTTTCAAATTTTTCTAAAATTCTTTCTGCTAGTGTCCTGTCAATTTCAGATAAGGATGATAATAAAAATAACTGCTTATTACTTAAAGAATCTCCCAATTTAGACCCATGAATTCGAGGTCTAGTTTTTTCCATTTGTTCCTTTTTAATTATGGTCATTATTATTTCTGCGCTCTCTTTTCCATTTTTTGTCTGTATTATGGGAATTTGAAGATTTACACCAATCGCACATAATGCACCTTGTATTGCATTTTTTGATAAACTACAATCATACTTATTTTCACCTTCTAAAATTAATAATGGTTTTTCATAATAATTTTTTAACCTTATCAATTGATCAAAAAGTGTATTATTGATAATTGATTGACAAAAATCACTTATTGACTTTCTTTCAATAGCAACTAAATCGGATAATACATAATCTCCCACTGGTAGTTCTAATATAATTAAATTTAAATCATATTTTAGTAACTCATTGTGAATTTCCAAGTTTTTTTCTCTATGATCAATATAGACTTCAAATTGATCTTTTTTTTCCATTTTTTCAATTGGATTTAAGTAACTTTCTTCTTTTTCATGTTTTTCAACACCAAAGAAATTATTCAAATTATTTTGCTGATTTATATTGTTCAAATTTCTCATTTCATCATTTAACCTAGCTTTTGTATTTTTTAACATGTAATAATAACTTTCATCTCGGGTATCCTTTGTGATTAAACCAATAATTTTCCCTTTTTTTGATCTTCCTGTACGCCCTTTTCTCTGAATAGCTCTAGTAATTGATGGGACTATATCATAAAATATAACTAAATCACATTGTGATACATCCAATCCCTCTTCTCCAACACTACTACTGATTAATACATTTAGTTCACCACTTTTAAATTTTTCTAAAATCTCTAATTGCTGTTTTTGGGATAAAGAGATACCATATTTTCCTTTATTTTGCCCAATAAATTTCTCCGCTCTAACCATAGAAAGTGTTGATATTTCTTTATATAAGTAATTAATAGTGGTTTTATAATTCGCAAATATCAATATTCTTGTATCACTTTTAAGATCTTTACTTATTATAATTTGTTTTAATTTGTCAATTTTTGGATGTTGTATTCTATTACTTAGTTCTTGAGATATGGCCTGAATTACTTTTTTTATTAGATGGTCACCAAGAAATTTATCTAAAGATTTTTTTCTTTTAGTTTCTAACTCTTCCTGTTTTTGGTTGAGATATGCTTCTAATGGCTCAAGTCCTTGTGTTTCCAATAATTCGAGTGCTTGATATGAATAAATCAATTGTCCGTATGAAGACATAGATTCAAAAAATATTGAATCATCTAATTCCTCTCGCATTTTGTTTAATTTAGAGGGGAGTGAGAGTATCTCTTTTTTACTATTTTGAGTTATCTGATACGAATCAATTATTTTCTTTTCTTTCAAGGATTTAAGATGATTTTTAATAAAATCTTCTAATAAATTTTTAATTTTTATGAACTCAGGTGGAAGTTGAACCTTTATCCATTCTTCTTCGACAATATGAATATAAGGTTTAACTTGAGGATGCGTTTCATCCATATATTGAATTTTGTTTAGATATAGATTCTTCATAATTTCGTGTATTTTATCTTTATTCCCTGGTGAAGCAGTAAATCCTAATATCTTTTCTCTATAGTTATTTTGGATAATAAAATTCGCTGAAAAAACATAGGGATCATCACCTACAGCTCTATGAACCTCATCAAAGATGATTAATTTTACTGATTCAAGATTAACATTATCTTTTAATAAATCATTTCTAAGTACTTGAGGTGTGCAAATAATAACATTTGAATAGCTCCAAATTTCAATTCTTGAAACAGGTTGGATTGTACCTGATAACATATTAATTTTCAAATGATCTAAATTCAATAAACTTCTAAAAGTCTCTAAATGTTGATTTACTAATGGTTTTGTTGGAGCAGTTATGATAATTTTAGAATTTGGATTTTTCTTTAAGATATGGGCGGTCACCATCACCATGATAATCGTTTTTCCCAATCCAGTTGGTAATACAACAAGAAGATTATTTTTAATTGCTTCTGTGGTTATTATTTGTTGATAGATCCTGGATTGTATTTTATCTTTTTGTATTAATGGATGTTCCAAAAACATTTATATTTCTAATTTAATTTATGAATTTATAAAGATACAAGGGGTGACTATATCTAAAATCCATTTGATATAAAAATTTTTATCTGCTCAATAAAATAAAAAAATAAGTCAAGAATCTTTAAAAAATTATAATGATTTTGTATTTCTAACATATTAACATCTTTTATTTGATTTTTTAGATAGATTAAAAGAGAATTAATTTTTTGTAAAAAATGATATATGAACGAAATGATTAATCTTGAGTTAGTTGAACATAAACGTTTTGAAAATTCGAGAAATGATAATTGGTGGTTAAGACCTTTTATACAGGCACTAACCCTAACCTTTTTTGCATTGTATGCAATGTGGGCAGTTGTTTTTGATGTAGAACATCATAAATCTGAAATTAATGATGTATCATTTGTCAGTCCATTTTATTCACCCGAAATCAAATTGGATTGGTGGCCCGAAAATTTATCTCCGGGATTAATTTTAATTTGGGCTCCACTTGGATTTAGATTAACCTGCTATTATGCAAGAAGGGTGTATTATAGAGCATTTTTCGCAGATCCACCATCATGTGCCGTTGGTGAGTTACGAGCAGTAGCAAATAAATACAAGGGAGAAACCAAATTACCTTGGATATTAAATAATCTTCACCGTTATTTCTTTTATATTGCTTTTATACTGGCTTCTATTCACGTTTTTTCATTTGTTAAGTTAATTGTTGTTGGTAGTTTGGCAACTATGGAAGGACAGATTGCTACTCTCTTACTTGGTTTAGATGGAATTTTCTTGGCATTGTATGTTTTATCTTGCCATTCATGTAAACATCTTGTTGGTGGAGGACTCAACTGCAATTCCTGTTCATCAATGACAATAAAACGTTATCAAACATGGAAATTTATTAAAAAATTAAATACAAAACATCATTGGTATTTTTGGTTGAGCTTAATTACAATTTTAATGGCTGATATGTATATTAGGTTTATATTAGCAGCAAATTGATGGAGATAAAGAATATGACTGATTTACAAGAAGAGATTAAAAAAATGGAAAAATACGATGCTGATGTCTTAGTCGTTGGTGCTGGTGGTGCTGGTTTACGTGCAGCTATTGAAGCTAGTAATGCTAATACCAAGGTCATTGTAGTAACAAAATCATTATTAGGTAAAGCACATACTGTTATGGCAGAAGGTGGTGCTGCTGCTGCATTAGGTATGAAGGATGAAAGGGATAACTGGAAGGTTCATTTTCGAGATACAATGCGAGGAGGTAAATTGCATGGTAATTGGAAAATGGCTGAAATACATGCCAAACAAGCTCCTCAGAGAATATTGGAGTTAGAAAAATGGGGAGCTGTATTCGATAGAACAACTGATGGAAAAATTAATCAAAGGAATTTTGGTGGTCATAAATATCCTCGCTTAGCTCATGTGGGTGATAGAACTGGTTTAGAAATGATTAGAGCTTTACAAGATCATGTTGTTCATGAGGACAATGTTGAGGTATTAATGGAAACTACGATTACACATCTAATAAAAAAGGAAAATAGAGTAATCGGTGCAGTAGGATATCGAAGAGATAGTGGAAATTTAGTGTTAGTACGTGCGAAGGCTATTATATTAGGTACTGGTGGAATTGGTAAAGCATATAAGATCACTTCTAATTCATGGGAATATACGGGAGATGGTCATAGTTTAGCATTTAATGTTGGTGCAGATATTATAGATATGGAATTTGTACAATTTCATCCAACAGGAATGGTTTATCCAAGTAGTGTCAAAGGTATTTTAGTGACTGAAGGAGTTCGTGGAGAAGGTGGAATCTTGCGAAATAGTGAGGGTGAGCGTTTTATGTTTAGATATATACCAAAGATGTTCGAGGGTGAATATGCAACAACAGAAGAAGAAGCAAAAAGATGGTTGGCAGATAATAATTCGGGACGACGTCCTCCAGAACTACTAACCCGTGATGTTGTTGCAAAAGCAATCCTATCTGAAGTAAAAGCAGGGAGGGGTTCAACCCATGGTGGTGCATATCTTGATATTGCTAGTCAGCGATCTCCCGAGTACATTAAACAAAAGCTACCTTCAATGTATCACCAATTTAAAACATTAGCAGGTTTAGATATAACAAAAGAACCCATGGAGGTTGGTCCAACAACGCATTATATTATGGGTGGTATTCGCGTTCATCCTGAAACCCAAAGTACTACTGTTAGTGGTTTATATGCTGCAGGTGAAGTATCTGCCGGATTACATGGTGCAAATAGACTTGGAGGGAATTCTCTGTCAGATTTATTGGTATTTGGAGCGTTGGCTGGTGAACATGCAAGAAATTATTCAAACACAATTTCCAAATATGAAGAAATCGATAATAGTATATTAGAACCGATAGTTAATGAATTGTTAGAACCATTTAAAGGAGAAAAAACAGAAAATCCATATTTATTACATAGGGAATTACAACACATAATGGGTGATTTTGTTGGAATAATTAGAAATGAAAAAGATTTAACTGATGGGATTGAACAAATCAATAAACTAATCGAAAAATCAAAATCTGCAGGTGCAAAACAAGGTCGGAAATATAATCCAAGTTGGCATCAAGCTTTGGATTTGAAGAGTATGTTAATTACAAGTTTACTATTGGCACATGCTGCTCTTGCAAGAAAAGAAAGCAGAGGAGGGCATACGCGTGATGATTTTCCTGAAACAAATAAAGAACTTACTCAAATTCTATACGTTCTTCAAAAAGATGAAAATGATGGAATAAAAATTCATGAAGAAAAAATGGAAGACTTACCGGATGAGTTACATCAAATTATTCAAGGAGGAGATAATTAACAATGAAAGATGAAAAATTCCAAATAAAGTTAAATGTTCAAATTGGTGAATCTTTAGATAATTTGAAAACAGAAACATATTCAGTCGATGTTGATAAAAAGATGGTTGTACTAGATGCGGTACATGAATTGCAGGCGACTCAACTTCCTGAATTAGCAGTTAGATGGAATTGTAAAGCAGGTAAATGTGGTTCATGCTCTGCAGAAGTTAACGGGAAACCTAAATTAATGTGTATGAGTAAACTATCAGATTATAATTTAAAAGAACCAATATCCATTCGACCGATGAAAACTTTTCCACTAATAAAAGATCTTGTTACTGATGTTTCATGGAATTATGAGGTAAATAAAAGAATTAAACCCTATAATCATCCAAATTCATCTGAATATATAACCATGCAACAAATAGATGTAGATCGCGTTCAAGAATTCAGAAAATGTATTGAATGTTTCCTGTGTCAAAATGTCTGCCATATTTTAAGAGATCACGATCTAAAAGATAAATTCGTTGGTCCACGGTTTTTACTTCGATTAGCATCATTGAATATGCATCCTTTAGACACAGAAAATAGATTAGGTGATATAAAGGATGAATTTGGTTTAGGCTATTGTAACATAACAAAATGTTGTACTGAAGTATGTCCTGAAATTATACCAATAACAGACGAAGCAATTATACCTCTTAAGGAACGAGTTGTTGATGAATTCTATGATCCGATTAAATGGTTTCTTAGAAAATTATTTCCTAAAAAATAACAATTAAGATAAACTAAATAAAGGGTAAACCAATAATATATTTGAAAGAGTTGAACTCAACAATAAATATTACATGTATTTCAACAATAAGAACTGATAACTTATCATTTTCCAGATATTGCGATATTTTGGAAGATAAGATTAATATCAGGTCTGATTTTAATATATTACCCGAATATTGCTGGGGGAAATCAAGTTTAGCAGATATTTTAAAATTTATTAATATCCTTAGAGATAGAAGATTAAAAACAAATATCATCTTTGGTTCCTTTCCATTTCAATTACCAAATAACAAACAAAAGACAAATAATGCAATTATTCTAACAAAAACTAATTCAATTGAATACGTGCAAAAAACTCATGTATTATTTGAGGAAAGCAAGTCACATGGAATTACTGGAGGGATAAATAATAATGTTTTTACTTTTTCTGATATTAATTTTGGAGTTGTTATCTGTGCAGATTTATGGAATTCCCAATTGATAAAAAATTTGATTGTGAATAAAAAGATACAGCTTCTGTTTGTACCCGCATTTACCGTCGTTCCTAAAGGTTATAGCAATTATGCAAAATATCAATGGTATTCATTGAGTATTGCTAGAAGTCGTGAATTTGTGTTACCAATTATAATTGCTGATCATAAATTAAATACTGAAAAATACGATGTGGGGAATGCAACCAGTATTGCTGATCCTTCAGTAAAACATGAATCAATCAAAAAACAGACAGATTTTTTAGTACTACCTGATGAACATGGCATTATTAATTATAAAATGGATTTAGAAAAAATTAATGAATATAGACAGTATCGTAAATCACAGGGCTTATATGTGTTTTAACCAAAAAAGTCCTCTAAACTAGCCTGAGTATTATTTTTATCATCTGATTTAATTGGATGTTCTTCTTGTGCATTTATTACTGGTTCATTGTTAATTTCTTCAGATGAAAATAAGTTCTTAAGAAGCTGAACTTCATCATGATTTATGGTGGATTCAATTAACCGATTTTTTCCTATTTTTTCTCTCGCTTCCTCAATATTGTTCAATATTTTTGAAGATGGATTTAATCTATGCAAATTCTCCAATAAACCATCATCCAAATTCAACCAAGCAGCGATTTCAGCTCCTCCTTTTCCGAGTATAATTTTGGAAAACAATTCAAAATCATCATATATAAATCTCCTTTTTGATTGATGTAAATGTTTAGTAACTCTTTCTGCAATTTGATTGGCAGTTGATAGTTTTCTATTAGCAATTCCTCTACTAATAAAAGAAGATGGTAGATTATCTAACTTGCGAATTTTATTATGATAATCATGTTGTTTAGTTAAGAACAAACCAGAACTTAAAAACGCAAAATAATATTTAAGTAAACCCCATTGTTGTGTTTTAATAATTCTTGAATAGGTTAAATCTGCCAATGCAATTTGTTGATACGCTGTTTTAACCTCCTCCTGAGTTTTATATTGATTATAACATTCATCAAAAATAAATAACAATAACCTAGAATAATCACTAGGTACATTATTTAAAGATTTACTCGCTAGGATTAAAGATTTTGAATTAAATAAATTGTTTAAAATAGTTGAATAAACCTCCATTTTATCTCTTTTTTCTAATATAATTTTCTCCGTTCCTGAAATTTGTGAAGATAATTCATTTATTGCAGCTCTTAAATCTCCAGCACATGATACAGCTATTTTATCAATTATTTCCTCTGATATCGCATGTGCTTCTTTTTGACAAATTTTTGTAAGAATTGAAAATATTTCATATTCATCAAGTCTTTCAAAATTAAAAATTCTCAAGTGTTTTTTAATTTGAGTAATTTTATCAGATTCAGGATCATTTGCAGTACATATAATTGGGTAATTACTTTTTTTAAAAATTTTAATTAATTCAGCAATTCCACCTCTATCCTCATTCCCGGCAATTCCATCAATTTCGTCCATTAGAATTACTTTTCTAATATTTTCTCCCATAAAATTACTAAATTCTGCATTAGATCCGAGTTTTTCTCTTATTACAGATTTATTTCTAGTGTCCGATGCATTAAATTCAGTAACGACAAATCCTAAGTCATTTGCAATAGCATAGACTCCAGATGTTTTACCACAACCCGGTGGACCAAGTAGAAGAGCCCCAGGTTTTGATTTATTTTTTTGCCAATTTTTTAAAAAAAGATATAATCCATTTATTGGAGCTTCATTTCCTATAAGTTGACTTCTTGAAACAGGTCTATATTTATCAACAAGGGGAAGCATCATATAATTTTAAATTAGATAAAAATATATTAACTCTTGAGGTAACGATTATATTCAATTGTCAATAAATATTATTTGATTAATAAATTAAATTGTGTCGATTTTTCAATCTGATTTCAATTTATTTGTAGAATAAATCCGTAGAAATATATATCTAAATTCACGATATTAATTAAATGGTATCTTCAATAGAAGGATTGGTAGAAAAATTAAAAGAAACAGGAATTACAATTGCTGATCTTGATTTTATTATCAATTTTATGACTAACGAAAAGATAAGTCCACAGTTAGCGATGAGACGTATCAAATCATTTGAGCAATTAAAAGCAAAATTAGAAGATGATACAGAAAAGAGATCAATAGAAGATTTAAAAATAAAATTAGAGCAAAAAGATCAAGAACTTAAGAGCATTCTAACTGAAAAAGAAAGTATAATGGAAATCCAAAAAAATTTGGAAACAAAGTCTGAGTTATTAAATAGTGAGAATGAGGAATTACAACATCAGATAAAATTAATTCAAGAAATGGCTATTGATACTAATCAAGATGAAACTGAGAGTGTAAATGAATACGCTGACTCTCTTAATAAAATTTTGAAAGATATCGATATAATTATAGAGCGTAAAGAAGATCTTACAGCAATATTACTACCAATTCATAATATCTTATCATTAATCTTATCAGAACCAGATCAATATAATTTCAATATTGAAGATTATTTGACTGCGATAGAAGATAATCCAATTTTTAGCCAACAACAATTAGAGCCTCAATCTAATTTGCAAGATGAAAGTGACAAAGTTACAGAAGTAATTAAGAAGGAAGATAATGAAGAAAAATCAGTTGAAATTACTGAAAACAACCAAATTACTCGTAATATTTCAAAAATCGAACCAAAGAAAGAAGTTAAATCAAAAGAAAATGAAATTGATGCAAAGGTAATACAAATTTTAGATCTCTTTTTAGATTTTATTTCAGAAGCAAGTGATGACAAGAGTTTTAAGGATCGAGTATCTACCATTTGTGATATGGATGAAGCCTATGAATATTTAGGTAGTATTGGATTATCTCAATTATATTCATATTCAACAAAGGGTGTAGAAAAACAGGAAGAATTAACTAAATTAATAAAATCTTGGAAAACTGATGGAGTTCCGAGATAAGAGGTGATATTTTTATGTCATTAAAAGGAGCTTCTGCTCTTAAATTACTGAACAAACATGAGATAAGGATTCTTGTTGCTATTGAAGTAGGTATGAAAACAAGTCAATTTATTGATATTGAAACAATTGCAAAATATTCCGGTTACAATCAAGGTAAAATTGAGCATTGGTTGAAAAATTGCCATAAATTAAATCTAGTTCATAGATGGTCTGGTCATTTTACAGGATATGAATTGACAATTCATGGGTATGATTTATTAGCTCTCAATGCTTTATATGAAAAAGGAGTCATTAAATCCATAGGAAGAGAGAGAGGTGTTGGAAAAGAATCTAGGATATTTTATGCATTAAATAATAATGATCAAGAAGTACTTTTAAAACTGCATAGAGTTGGATTTACATCTTTTCATCAAGTAAAGAAAAAGAGAAGATATACTGCTAATAAACATCATATTTCTGAACTTTATTCATCAAGACTGTCAGCTGAATCAGAGGTAAAATGGTTAAAGATCGCAAATGAAATGAATTTACCAGTTCCAACATATTTTGATTATAATAGACATATTATAGTTATGGAACTGATTGAAGGAATAGATCTTGTAAAAGTAAAAAATCTGGATGAACCTGTTGAAATACTAGAAAACATTGTGTTATTTATAAAAAATGCTTGGTCAAAAGCTAATTTTGTACATGGAGATTTATCAGAGTACAATATATTATTGAAATCAGAAAACTTGCATCCAATTATTATTGATTTTCCACAATCTGTAGACCGTTCTGAGAAAAATGCAAATGAATTGCTAATGCGGGATATAAAAAATATCATATCATTTTTTGATAGAAAATATAAATTAAATACTGATATCAATGAAATTTATAATTATGTAACAAACTAATATTAGAAAAGAATTTAATATATTAAGGTAAAATATTACAATAGATTGGAGAAGATTATTCTGAATACTAATTCTGAAAATTTATTTCCAATAATTGGATATGATATATTACCAATGGCATCTTCAATAAATGAAGAAGAACTAAGGGTTTCAGCAGTTTTAGAATTTGAATCTGGAAAAACTACAGAATGGTCCAATATTAATAGAAGAAAATTACTAGCTCTAATTAGAAAATATAAGGTTAAATCAATAGGCACCGATAATCCTGCTGAAATTCTGCTTACAGGAGAGACATTATCCTCATTTTTAAAACATTTACCAGTAGTTTCATCTTTAATCCATGTAAATTTAACAAAAGAAGGTATTTCTGTTTCAATGAGTAAATTAATACAACATCATAATATTACTCCATCGAAAGAAAAGTTAAGTCCGTTAAAAACAGCAAGAGCAATTGTTAAATTAATAAAGCTCAACATTGGAATGGTTTTAGAAGGGTTTGAAAATGAAACAATAATAAAAATAGGCTTCCCAAATAAAAGTAAGAAAGGTGGATTTTCACAGGCACGATATCAACGGCAAAATGAAGAAGTTGTTTTTAGGAGTTATAAATTTTTAAAAGAATCATTAGAGCAAAATAAATTAAATTTTGATTATAACATTGTTACAACAAAATATGGAGCTAAATTCGCAAAATTTCATATATTTTCTTCAATTATGGAAGTAAAAAATAATGTTAAAATATCTTCACTTTTTCCAGCAAAAATTAAAATGTGGAGTCCACAGAAGAAAATAGTTACACATAGACCTCTTACCGATTCTCCTCAAATAGAGAAAGTGAGTTATTATAATCATCTAAATAGATTAATCATTGGAATAGATCCAGGAATGGTAACTGCAGTTGCGATGATAAATTTATCTGGAAAATTAATTAATGTAACTAGTAGGAGGAACTATTCCAAAGGAGAAATAATAGAAACAATTCGAGAATTTGGTGTACCTGTTTTAATATGCTCTGATGTTCGCCCAATACCTACTCTTGTAAAGAAACTAGCCAGCTCTTATCATACACATGTATTTTCACCAAATTCTCTATTATCAAAAACAGAAAAGAGATCAATGGTTTCTAAATTTTTAGAATTTACTTCATTAAATAATCATGAAATAGATGCATTATCTGCATGTATTCATGCATTTAATAATTATCAAGATGATTTTTTGAAAATTGATACAATGAACTACTTGGGCACGGAAAAGGATATGATAAAAAGTTTATTAATTCAAGGCTTTAATCTTCATGATAGTATGGAAAATATTGAAAATATGCGAATTTCCAATTTGGATGTAGAACATACAAAGGAGATTAAAGAATCAAAAAGTGAAGATATTTTGGTATTATTAAATCGATTTCAACATTTAAGTGCTGAAATTTCATCTAATGAGTCTTTGATTAATAATCTACGTGCACAAATAGGGAGATTAGAATCAAAATTAATATCTTTGGAAAGTATAAATAGTAGCCTAGAAAAGAAATATTCTGATTTAGTTAATGAGAAAACGTTAAACCTACTTGGATCAGAATTAATCTATCAAAAGGAAATACAAATATCTCATTTAAACAGAGTAATTATAGAAAAAATTGATTCAGAAGAATCTTTGAAACAAAGGATATCAGATCTAGAAAAACTTATTTGGTTATCCATCGATAATGATCAAAGAGCTATAAGAATTTTGAAAAATTTTTCACAGGATGGTATTTATCAGTTGAATAAACAAAGAGAAATTAGTCCTGCTGATATTATACTAATATTAAATCCAACTGGTGGAGGTCCGTTAACCTCTCAATATCTAGCTGATAGTAGAGTGCGATTAGTTTTTATTGAAGGACACAACCTTTCAGATGAAGCTGATTATGTACTTGAAAAAAATAATATTCCCGTTCTTCGAAGTGAAAAATATAATATTGTAAAATTAGCAGAATTTGCAGTAATCTCAAATAAAGAATTAACAAAAGCATTAGATGATTATGAAAAATTACAAATGCAAAAATTTTCAAGAGAAAAATCTTCATTGATAAACTCGACAATTAAAGAATACTATTATGAGCGTGAAAAAGAAATCATTGCAAATAAAAAATCTTACGATAATTATGAACCTGAAGATGAAGAAAGTGGTATTTGAAAATAAAAAGCACTATCTTCAACTAAATTTTGAATAAGTTGGTATTGTATTTTCTGATTATCAAGAGTGGATTTAAATTCGCTAACAAAATTTTCTTTGTTTAATATTGTGATAAGTACTAAATTGTATTGATAATCCATTATTGAGGTAACTCTCTGTAGAGCTTTTGCCTTATGTCTAATATTTTGAAATACACTAAAAGAAAATAAACTAGTTATCGAATTCTTTCTTATGGGTAGGTGTTCAATATCACAACAAAGTGCAAGGAAGTACCGTTTTGATTGAATACCTTGCAAAAGCATTTGAAATGAAATATCCACATTAATTAACGGTATTTCTATCCATTCTGATAATAATCCAGTACCTCCACCTAGGTCTATTGCCCAATCTATTGGTTGAATTAATTGTTTACAATGAGTAAATTTTTGTTTTTGAATTATTTCATACATTGAATCATAATCATTAGAAATAGTATCATAATATGTTATCATTTTTTTTTTTCCATATTTTAATTAGAAATTGAATAGAAAAAAATATTATTATTGATAGAACGCCTTAATGATTAAAGCATTTTTTACCATTAAGAAAAACAGTAACACATTATTTATTTCTTAAGAATAATAAAGAACTTTAGAGATAAACTATCTCAGAATTAGGTGGATTTTATGAGTACATTTCAGGATCAAATAAAAGAACTTGAGGATCAAATAAAACGCACCAAAATAAATAAAGCTACAGAAAAGCATGTTGGATTGTTAAAAGCAAAAATTGCTAGATTAAAAAGAGAACAACAAGATCGATTAATGGGAGGAGGTTCTGGTGGTGGGGATGGTTATGACGTAAAGAAATCAGGAGATAGCAGTGTCGCACTGATAGGATTACCTTCTGTTGGAAAATCAACTTTATTAAACCAATTAATTAATCAAAAAATTTCTCAAGTTGGTAGTTATGCTTTTACTACATTAGAGGCAATTCCTGGTATTATGTCTTATGAAGGTGCATCTATCCAAATAATTGATTTACCTGGGATAATTTCAGGTGCTTCAAAGGGTAAAGGTCAAGGAAAACGGGTTTTAGGTGTGGCTCGTGGTGCAGATTTATTATTGATAGTTTTAGATGTTTTTAGTGCATTACATCATTTTGAATTGATTATTAATGAATTGAGTTATGTTGGAATACGATTAAATCAAGAAGCTCCTGATGTTGTAATTAAAAAAACTAATCGCGGCGGTATTGGTATTGCTTCTTTGAAAATTTTGACAAAAATAGATGATAGTACGATAAAATCGATAATGAATGAATATCGATTGATTAATGCTAATATAACTATCAGATCAGATATCAGTGATGACCAATTGATCGATGTACTGGAGGGAAATCGGGTTTATATTCCTGCTTTTATAGTATTAAATAAAATTGATTTAGTTTCAGATTTAGAGTTGCGAGAAGTTAAAGAAAAATTAAATATGAAAAACATTGGTATCTCTGCAGAAAGTGGGAAAAATATAGATGAACTGAAAAAAATTATATTTAATTATTTAAGTTTAATAAGAATTTATCTCAAACCATATGGTATGGAAGCTGATTTTGAAGAACCTTTGATAATACGAAATGGAGCTGATGTGGGTGATGTTTGTGATAAATTACACAATTCCTTTAGAAAGGAATTTCATTATGCTCGTGTTTGGGGAAAATCGGTTAAGCATTCAGGTCAAAAAGTATCAATTAAACATAAAATGGAAGATGGTGATGTTTTAACTATCGTTAGGAAAACTAATTGATTAAGGTCTTTATAAATTTTCATTAGTAGTAGTTTTATGGTATTTGTAAATAAATTTGAATCAAATAATATATCCTCAATATTTACAAGGAAAAAAGGATATACTAAAATAAAATCATCTTTATCCTATTCAAATGAAAGAGCTGTAAAAATATTAAATACATTTACACCACAAGGTGTTAGTCCAAAAATATGTTTAAGGATTGGTAGTATTGATAATCAAATTGGTGTTGGTTATTATTATATGGAAGATAATTCAACTGTTAGAATATCCACGTTTTTATCACCAATTCAAATAAATAATTTAGAAGTGTTTACACCACCTATCGAAGAGGATCAAATTATTAGATTAGCAAAGGGTGAATTATCTATGATATCTCATAAATACAGCTTTTTCACAAATACATTTCTAGATATATTTGACAATGAAGATGCTTCATCAATCTTATATTCAATTTTGTCTGGTGATAATCTAATTATTGTACATCCTAATCACACCGATAGACTACAATTTATGGCTTCATTGTTAAATGTCCTACCAAAAATTATTTTTCAGTATAGTCGTTTGACAAGTAGTTGTTCAGAATTAGAAGGCAATGAAAATATCATTGGTGTTGAAGAATTACCAAAAAAATATCGATCCCATAAAAAATTATTCTTATCCTTAGATACAATATTCATAGATCTTACGACTAGATCAATTGAGGGTGAAGGAATAAAAAATTGTAATCTAACAAGAGATGTAATTTCAAAAATAAAAGAAAACTATTCAAATGGAATAATAGATTTACAAAATATAATTGAAGATATTATTAATAATAATTCCGCCTTTATTGAGAAATTGGATGCCCAAAGTGGTTATTTAGTTAATACCATTCAAGAAAAATTAAACATAACAAATGAATCTGAACAGAGTTGGATTATGTCTTTTTAATGCATAAATGATCTGTTTTTTTGAAAATACAAAAATAATTAATATTAATTTATTTTTTAACCGAATGAATTATGATGTAATAATATCACCTTCCAATAGTGGAAGATAGTGATCAATTTTCAGGGAGAATGTTGAGTGAAACAGAACCCTCACTTAAATTTAGTGTTTGTGAGGTTTGTAATGTTAATATCCCTAATTGGATGGAAAGTAAATTTATTGATACTATAATATATGTCCGGTTTACTTGCGATGATTGTCATCAGATGAATATTGTAGTTTCGCATTCAGACAATCCAATTATACAAGAAAATCGTGATTCTTGGGTTGAAGATTTTATCTCTGAACAACGATCTTCTGGGAAATTAACCACAATTGATACTGATATAAGGATTGATCATGATTTCTCAGAAACATCTATTGATGAAATTGTTGAGGATCAAATTGAGGAAGATCAATTAAATGACCATCGTGTTGCAATTTGGTCTACTAAATTCATACATGAATCATTATTTGGGGCAGATCCCGTTAATTGGCTAGATCAACAAGGAGCATTTGCAGAAAATGAAATTGATATTACAATTATTACACTGTCTAACTTTTATAATAACAATGTAACAAATGTTAAATTATCAGCTATACAATGTTTATTATATTTATTTAAAAAATCACCTATTCATAAGAATTTAATAATAAATTCAATTAAATTATATGTGAATGACACTGATCCTCTAATCAAAGAATTTGCAGAACAAACACTAAATCAATTGTCGTAATAATCTCATAATCTTAGTGTATTACCTCAACTTAAATGCAAAAAATAATATAGATAATTTAGGTTGTTGTTAATATGCGTCTTGTAACAGTACATATGCC
>JAOUKW010000080.1 GCA_029882335.1 Candidatus Heimdallarchaeota archaeon
ACATCACAGTTTAGAAACTTCATTTTTGTGGGATACTTTATCTTTGGAAAATGGAAATCTCTATAAAGTAAAACTTGTTTCTTTTGATTATTATGCATCGTCCTTAGATGTTATTTCACCAATATTATCCATTTTCAATGATAATTCAAACACTGGTAATCCACCTTCAAGTAGCTCTTCTAGTTTACCAAGTAGTAGTTCAAGTAGTTCTTCTTCCTCTTCTAGTCAAAATGGATTAGATAGTACTTCAAATATTACAGACGGAGGTTTTTTGAATATTCCATTTCTTATACCGATATATCTAATTATCAGTGTACTGATATATAAGAATAAGAAAACAAGAGTTTAATTACAATAAATATCAATATTCAAAAACCAGACAATTTATTCATATTCTAATTTTACTTCTTCAAAATCAATAATAAAATTAAGATAAGGTGCATATATTGTATTTTCAAGTCTTAGAATTTTAGTTTTATTTGTGATTATATTTGAATTTGCATTTATTGGTAGTTCATTTGACAGAACACCTACTATATCAAATACAAAATGTTTCTCAATTTTTGCTTTATTATTAATTAAATTTAATATAAACATGGGAATTGATTGATAATAAGTATATACATGATATTCTTGCTTATTTCCCATAATATAATCAAGTAACCATTTATCCATTAAATAAAATATTTCCGGATAATATGAAATAAACAAATTAACATCTGCATTTGTACCAACTCGATTATACTTTATAATTTCCAATCGAATTTTAGTTTGTATCTTACTATACTCTAAGCTATGATTAATAAGATCCAAATATGAATAGAATCTTTCTTCAAATTCATCCCTATTCATTCTATAGGGTGTATCAATGGTTATCTTCAGAGCTAATTTATATCGAAGAGTCAATTTACCTTCTCTTTGTTTCCATTCAGAAATTACATGATTTCGAATATTATAATAATTTTGATTTAGAAGATCATTATTTATTTGGAATGAATTTATAGATTTAAAATTTTGACCAGACAACTCTAATAATTGTTGTTCTAAAATATACTCACCTTCCATAAAGACCTTAACATTATATATTTTAGTAAAAGATTTTTGTTTACTAATTGTATGTATGTACTTAATGCGAACTACTTCCGAAATCAATAGCTCTTGAATCGGAATTTTCACCGATTCAATTGGTATTGGTAGAAAAATCCCCATTAATTTACCTGGAATTTCACTTTTCCAAGCCAACTCCTTAAGATCAATGTATCTGGCGGATTCAGGTATAATATTAAATTCTATTAGATAACCACTGTTTAAATTATCACGATTTAAATCATTTACCATGTCAATTATTATTTCAACCTCATCTTGATTTATCGTTGAAGAAAATGTACTAGAATTGGAAGTTTTATTGAAAGGTGGAATTAGAACTTGAAATGTATATTTATAATCTTCATTAATAGTTTTGACCTCGACTGGAATTCTATTTTTACTTATTATATCTATAGATTGAAAGCAGAATTTCAATGCAACTGCAATATGATCGATAATAGAGGTGAATAAATTTTGATCATCAAATTCTTCTAGATTAATAGTAAATGATATTACATGGTAGAGTTTTCCTAATTCTTCACCAACCTTCCAGAGATCATAAAACAAATCACGATTTAAGGATTTGTTAAATCCACTTTGATTAAAGGTTTCTGAAATTAATGAATTTTGTAAATTTGGAAGTAATTCTGCGTTCAGTCTATTTACATTATTACGAATATTACCAGAACTATCAACTCCAAAATAATTTTTATGCTTATCTACATATTTTGCATATTCCTCGATTGAAAACGGTATTAAGGAACTTGGATTGGGGCAGATTTCCCAAATATTTGAGCATTTATTTTTTACGCGTGGGTTTTGACGTAGAGCACGGCCTTTGACTTGATTAACCGTCATATATGCAGTAACAGTAGTAAGATCAATCACTGTATTTAGTGAACGCGAATCCCAACCTTCACCCAGTAAAAATTTTGTTCCTACAAGCAACTTAGTATAACCTTCCTCAAATAAATATGTAACTAATCGGGTATATGTATCTGTAGACCAATTTAAACCCGTACCATTAATAATTGAGTATTTAGCTTGTTTTGGTTTTTTTGTTTTTAGTTTAATATCGTAGCTGTGGTGTTTAATCCATTTTTCCGCGAGTTCAAGAAACTTCTCGGTAAAATCATCATCAACTAACAAGGATTTACCAGTAACCAAGATTGGTTGTAATAAATCAGCAGTTTCATCACGTACTAAACTATTGAATACACCAATTGCACCATTACATCCTTTATATTGAAATTTATACTCCGTGGGATGATTCTCTTGTTCTAGTATAACTAATATTCTTGGATCTTCAATATTCTTCAATTCTTTATGAACTATTTGTAAGGTTAGAGCAATTTTTAAACTTGAGTTCTGATATAGCCATCTAAGATGGTTCTCATTCACTTTAGATTGATTTTGTTGTATAAAATTAACTTCTAGAAATCCTTGTAAATGATGAAAATCAAGTTCTGAAAGATAACCTGTATTCTGTAATGTAAGTATTTTTTTAATATCAACATTTGAAAAAGATTTTAGTATTGTTGATTTTTTCAATTCAGTTGGATCGATATCCAAATCAAGGTGTTTTATAACAGTTGGATATGAATCTTTAAGAATAGATACACATACATCCTCCAGTTCATTTAAACTAGGATATGTAACAACAATATCGTGATATGGAACCAATATACCTTGTCTGACCAGATATGGTAGTGGAATATTGGATCGATTATCTTTAAATATATCTTTAAACGTATCTGTTTCTCTTTCTGGAGGGGTGGCAGTCAATCCCAATATTTTTGCTTCTGGAAATAATGAAAGTAATTGTATCATAGATACACCCCATTTTGAGGTTAATCTATGACATTCATCAAAAATTATAAACTTGATATTATGCTTTTTTAAATGAGAGACAAGAGTAGAATCAGTTTTATCTTTACGTTTTTTACTAGCTAATTCTTTCAATTCTGTATTTATTTTTTGATAAGTTGTAATTGTGAAGGGTCTCAAATCACCATTCTCTCGGTTGATAATTTCACTAAGAAGAAGTTTAGTATCTGATTTAAGGAACATCTCTGTTCTATCAATCCAACTACCCAGTACTGCTAGATTTGGTGTTAGAATTAGAGTATGATGACCTAGCTTTCTAGCAACTGCCAATCCAATTATTGTTTTTCCACTGCCTGGTGGACTGATTAATAAGTGAGAATTTTCATTTTGCAACTTATGATACAATTGATTAATTAATAATGTTTGAAATTCATAAAATTCCAATTGAAACTCAAATTTATCAAATATTTCTTCACGTTTAAGATATTTTTCTTTTTGAAGCAGATATTGATTTTCGATAATTCCTGTTTTTAGATAAATATTGTTGTATGTATCTTTGCGATACTCGATTCGACAAACTGGACAACTTCCCTTTTTCTTTAACCACACATTCAATTCTTCTTTATGAAATAAATAATTGCATTCTTTACATTCTAATAATTGATTTTCAATTTCAAATACTTGATAACATAATACACACCTTTCAATTGAAGTGACACATGTCTGACAAATATCCCCAACCATTTTAGAATTACATACAGGACAATTCAATATTTTTTGTCATAGTCATAAAATTATAAATCCTCCTGAATCAGGATAATTTATTATTATGAATTTAATGTATTTCTATCATTGAAATGTTATGATTTTTCATATAAGGTAAGGATTAACCTTTCTATATATGTCTTGATTAATTCTGATTCTCTTTCATACAGTTTTTCATAAATTATTACTCTATTCTTATCACTGATAATTTCCATTGCATAATCATAGATTTTATATTTTATTATTTCAATCCTTTCAAGTTCATTTAATGGAATAATGGCTTTAATATCATCACGTAATTTTTGTTCTCTGATAACAACTATTTCATCAGAAAAAACTATAATAACATCATTATTCACCATTCTATTTATCCCCCTAACAATAGCAAAAATAAATAATCCAGTAAATGTAAAAAATCCAAAGGAAATAACGTATGCTCCTGCAAAATTAGTACTTATACCTGCCATTAGCATTAATATTGCGATTAATAAGAGAGGTAGACTAATACAAGAAAAAATAATTATTCTATTCAGAGATGGAGCTTCATCTTGAGTATATAGTGAATTATTTTCACGAGAAATTTTAATTCCACCCACAAAATTGGATATGTATAAATTACGTACCTCTTTCCTGAAACTTGGAAGTATTATTTCGTTTTTATCTAATGGGGTTAATTTAGATTCTTTTAATTTATCAATTAAAGGTGTATTCAATTCATTTTGTAACATAAGTACCTCATCTTCACAGGTTAAATCAAGTACAGGAAGATTAAGGAATTCTGATAATTGTTCAATATAATCATTGTAAATTGATTTGTAATCACCATTATCAGCAAATATTACTTTTTCTTTTTTCTTTTTTTTAAGACCTATTGACCATATTTGAGATAAATATGAATCATTACTAGATGATTTTACAATTTTCCATTCTCTTTTAATGAACAATCGATGTTCCTTGTCTATTTTTATAGTTTCATTATTAACATTTAACGACTTTTTATCAGTTGAAATTATTACTTTTTTAACATCAAAAAACGATTTAATAAATAAAAAATAAAATAATAAAGTTATACCGAATAAAACATGACCTATAATTTCTAATCCTATACTATATGCAAATATTGTAAATCCCCCAAAAAAAGGAAGAATAGTACATGTGGCTAGTAAAATCTTTGTTATATATTCAGTTTTTCTTTTATTAATATAAAACTCAAATCCATCTTTGGTTTCATTATAATGGATATACATGACTGTGTAATTTAAAGTAGTTTTAAGAATTTTTACTATAACAAATATATTTTTGTAGATAAATTTAGTTAGAATTTAATTAAAGACCTATTTTATATGATAATGTGATATCAGTACAAATAACTATGAAATATATTTATTCTTAATTCTTTAAATTTTATCAGCCTTATATGGACGTGTTGAATGAGCATGCATTCGTACCCTGCGAGGTTCAGAATCTGAACTAGTGATTAAATATCCTTCACCAGGGAGGGTTAGATCGGTTAGTAATCGTTCATTAATATGTAATTCTTTTGAGTTTAATTTAGCTTCTTTATTATTCATTGGTTTCAGAATCATTTTTGATGCCATATTGGATTTTACATCCTCTCCAAAATGTGTTCCTGATTGACTTGCAAGGATTAATCCAATTCCAAATTTCCTAGCTTCAGTTGCGAGGATATTTATAATATGACTAGGATCATTTACTTTACCTCTGAATCCCATTAATATTTTAACTTCATCTATTACAATATATAATCTGAATTTATTTTCTCCTTCTTTTACAAAGCCTAATGATTTTGCATATGCAAAAACCTGTCTCATAATAGTATCAGCAGCAACAGCTTGTAAGGAAAGAGACGTGAGAGGTTTAAGATTTATTCTTAGTGGATACTCAAAAATATCGGGAATATCTAAAATATTTTTTCCTGTAAATGCAGGATGTTCTAACAAGGGAGTTAATCTTGCAAGTAATGCTAAATAAGTAGTTCGAGCTTCAGTAGTATCCTTTAATAAGTTAAGATATTGATTTAAATTTTCAAAATTAGGGGGATTTCTTGACCATGTATCAGGTACTTTTTGAACAATACCCATTTTCTTGTATAAATCTATTAGAGTTTTTCTCAACTCTGTAATCATATTTGCTGAAAATTTTGATTCTATAGAATCCTGAAAGGAATCGAGCATTTGATTAATCTTTGGAATAGCTCCACCTTCTCCTTTATCTAATGATGTAATTTTTAAGGGATTTATCGAATACTCACCAGTGAAATCAAAATTGATTGAAGTAATTGGTACTTCAATATCTCCATGTAAATCCAATACAAGACATGGATAGCCTCTTTCAACTAATTCAGTGATAAGGCTCTTTAATCCATCTGTTTTTCCAGAACCACTACCTCCAACCATCATCATAAATCCGTTCATTTCCTCATTTGGGTTCCAATCCACGTGATTCCCCAACTCAGTATGTAATCCAAATGGTATTGTAGGTTCTATTTTTGTTTTATTGAAAGGAAATTTGGAAAAATCGATACTTGAAGATTTAGATGACGCAAATATTAATCCATCATTAGGTGATTTTGCTTTACCTGTGGTACTTTTAGTATCAGCCTTATTGTTATTAGATTTTTCAGGTATAGAATCTATCTTACTCAAATTAATAAGTAGATCGGTATTTTTTGCCTTTTCGATAAATTGTGCTGCGATAGTTTCAAATTTAACTTTATTTTTAACAGATTGTTTTGAGAACTTTAATGCTAGTTCAGCCGCATCTAGATATATTAGTTTCGCTTTCTGATAATCCCCATTCTCCTCATATTCTTCTGCTTGTTTCAGAAGATCAGATAATTTACCGGCATCCACCATATTTGTATTATATTATTCAGCATTATAATTCTTTTGTATTACTTAATTTTAATTCGAATATGAAAAACGTTAAAATTTGGGGATGAATTAATATAACTACTACATATGTAATTAAACTAGATTTTCATCTAAATTTTAATTTCAGATCCTGCAATTGAAAATTTAACTATTTTTCTTTTTATCTCTTAAATCATTTCTAGAATTACGGGCTTGATTCCTTAAGGCTCGAATTTGTTTACCTAACTCCACGAACTCTCCATGATATTTATCACCTAGATTAGAAGACTGTCTACCCATTAATTGATATGCTTTGAAATCTTCATGTAGACTTTGTTTCTTATCGGAAGTTAGTACTAATTCATCATGAAGTTCATTTAATTGATTAAATAGTTTTGGAAGTTCGTCTTTTATCAATTTTAATTCTTCATATTTTTCATCTCGTAGTTTTTTGTCAGTTATTTCATTCATTTCTGCATAGAGTTGTGTTCTCTGTTCTAATAATTTATTTTTTCGATCCTTCAATTCGTCTTTTTGTTTTCTTAAATCATTTAATTTTTCACCTAATCTGTCTCGTTCCTCTTTGCTCTCTTTTGAACGGTCAAATTGGATTTTTGTATTTAAATTTTGATCGTCTCTTAACAATTTAACTTCTTGTCTTTTCTCTTCCAATCCTAATATTTGCTTTTCCAATTTATCATGCTTCTTCTCAAGTTCATTTACTTCACGCTCTACATGAAATGATTTTATAGAAATATTACCTGAAGTCTTACTATTCTTCATAGTAATAAATAAATTAGAACCTTTAAAGCTATCCTGATTTTCTTTTTCTTTCTTGGACATGGGAATCATTATCAGAATATATTGGATAGTTTCTGATATTTTAGTATATGCATACCCATTAATATATTTTCTAATGGTGCAACTATGTATATTACAATTCAATAACTAAACTAATGTACGGAAATAATATATGTAAAATAGTACAGGTTTATAAGTCAAGAAAGATAGATATTTATCATGAATAAGGTAAAACTTGTACTATTGTTGATTTTATTGACATCAATTAACAATACAGTAGCACAAGATCCAGAACAAGTTGGCGTCAAAGAAGGAGATGAATTTATCTATAATGTATCAGCCTTAGAAGGAAACATTACTAGAGATTTAAATACATTTTTTGGTGAAGATTTTCTTGCAAACCATATAAGTCCAGGTTTAGTTTTTAATATCAAGATTATGCAATTTAGCGAAAATTTGGTAAATTTCAATTATTCAACTTCTGAATCTTGGGAAAACATTACAACAGAAATGGATAATTTTGGAGAAATAATTTTATATAATGACTGGACATACTGGAGAAATCAAATGGATTCAGGATATAGTTATTTAGGTAAATATGGTGTTCCAATTCAAGATGATATCATAGTTGTAGAAACTGAAGAAACATGGGGAATACAAGATTATGCAAACCATTCATTTACTGCCAATGAACAAAGATATTTTCCTTATAGTGAATTACATTTTAATCTAGATTTAGATTACAACAAAATCTATGGAGTATTAAACCATATTAGGTTGAACATTACTCTTGTCGATCTATCAGGTACAGAGGAACTAAATCTAATTGAAGTTGGATTGACTCAAATTTTACCGAAAGTGGAAGATACAATTGAAAGTTCAGATGATAACCTTCTCAACTTCAATCCTTTGTTTTTTATTTCTTTACTCGTCATAATTCCTATTCGTAAAATGTTGAATAAGAGTAAATATTAATCGATAAGAAAGTATTTTTGTGGAAATAATTAAATAAGAGAACAGAGATGAGTATTTAGATCAATATGAGGGATCACCTTCCTAAACTATAATATTACAATTAATTTTCTAGGTAGTATTAGTTATTTGATTTCCATTGTGTTGATTTTTTTAGAGGTGAACTAAATGTCAGGTGAACGTCTTCCTTGATAACAAGAATAAAATTAATAGTAACAATGAAAATCAATTTAATGAATTTTGTATGATAGATCATCATAGAATATTGATTAACATAAATGAGTTTAATGATAGCATCATAGGATTTGCCATAAAACTATCAATTTGTGAAAAATATAATATCACTATTGAAAGAATTTTGGAAAAAATAAGATCTAAAAAATTATTGTTAGATGCTGAGGATATCAACTTGGCTGAATGGTTTAAACAAAATTTACACCTACTTAATTATCTAGAAAAACTAGTATTCACTATTCAGTTGAAACGTGATGATGCATTTACCCAAATTGATTATTTTAGTAGTATTAATGCAAAAATCCTAATTGTAAGTGGAAATCAGAAATATTTACAACGACATGAGAGATTAAAGAAATATTCAGTATTAATTCGTAAAATCATTCAAAATTATGATTATAATGGCTTAATATCGATTTCATATAGTCTTAGAGAAAAGTTATTAGATTTGAACATTAATCAATCACAAATCATGGAGCTATATGGAGACCATGAGCTTAAAAATTCAGTAGTTTGGACATTTTTTGTTGCTAAATCTAAATCGGAGGAAGTTAGAGCATATCAAAATAGAAGAAGTAAAGTATTCAAGAATTATATTGTACAAACTCAAAATCAATTTGAACAACTTGTATTAAATCATAAAATCTACATTTACTTGGATATTATTTGTTTATTTCATTTTTATCAAAATTTAGAGAATTTGAGTTATAACAACCTTGAATAATGTAACTGTTTTATAAAAATAAATTTTTAATATTGAAACTAATTATTATATCTTGTTCATTGTGTCAACAAAGAGAAAGAGTATAATAGTAATTATTTTATTGATAAGTACACTGTTTTTTATTAAATTCGCAATTGATAGGAGAGAAGTTTATAATTTTGATTTACGTATTGAGAAAGCATTTCCAAATATAGAGTTTGATAAACCAGTTGATTTCCAATCTACCCCTGATGATAGTGATTTGATTTTTGTTGTTGAACAAGCAGGTATCATAAAGGTATTTCAAAATAATCCAAAAGTATCATCAACATCTATTTTTTTGGATATTTCAAATAGAGTAGAATCGGGAGGTGAAAAAGGTATGCTGGGTTTAGCATTTCACCCTAATTATACAAGAAATGGTTTATTTTTTGTATATTATATGGTTGATAATCCATTAAGATCAAGAGTATCTAGTTTTGTAGTGTACGCAGATAGATCCGAAGCAAATCAAAATTCGGAAAAAATAATACTTGAAATATCACAGCCTTATTCTAATCACAATGGCGGACAGATTATTTTTGGAGATGATGGTTATTTGTACATTGGACTAGGAGATGGAGGTAGTGGTGGTGACCCGGAAAACAATGGACAAGATTTAACTACTCTCCTTGGTACTATTTTAAGAATTGATGTTGATAATGTATCTGATTCAAGAAATTATTCTATTCCCAATGATAATCCATATTATTCAAATACTAATGGATACAAAGAGGAAATTTATGCGTATGGTTTAAGGAATCCATGGCGAATGAGTTTTGATATAGAGACGGGAAATTTATGGGTTGGGGATGTTGGTCAAAATAAAATAGAAGAAGTTGATATTATAGAGTCGGGTAAAAACTATGGTTGGAATACAATGGAGGGATCTTCTTGTTATAATGCAAACACTTGTGAAACTACAGGTTTAGAATTACCTGTTGCAGAATATGATCA
This sequence comes from Candidatus Heimdallarchaeota archaeon, assembly GCA_029882335.1. GTDB lineage: Archaea > Asgardarchaeota > Heimdallarchaeia > Heimdallarchaeales > Kariarchaeaceae > JAOUKW01. Next base: position 10,258 of record JAOUKW010000080.1, read on the forward strand.
TTCATTAGGTATTTCTATTACTGGTGGATATGTTTATCGAGGATCAATTCATGAATCATTAGTTGGAAATTACATTTTCGGAGATTATGGTACTGGAAGAATTTGGAAATTGGATATAAATAATTTGACAGGAGGTATTATTCAATTAATGAAAGTTAATTTGAATATTGTGTCATTTGGTACGGATAATATGAATGAATTATATATTTTAGCTTTTGACGGTTTTATCTATAAATTTGTTTAAAGTCAATTATTATTTAGAATTAAAAATAATCCAAAAATTGTCATAACAGTTCCAAATAATGTATATGTGGTTAATTTTTCTTTTAACCAAAACACAGCAAAAGGTAAGGCGAATAACGGAGCAGTACTTACAATCACAGAGGTTTTACCTGCACCTAATGTTTGTACGCTGTACACTAAGAAAAGTGAGGAAATATACGTACCCAAAAATCCAGCCAAAAAAAAGAGGAATATATGGTTTTTTGGCATTGTTCGAACTGAGGACATCTTTATTCTATTAGTTTTATTATTTACTGTCTCTTTCTTATTTTTTCTCATTGTATCAGTAATCACCCAAAATAAGAGTATGAGAGTACCTGATGGAAGACGGATAGAATTAGCAACAACTGGTTCTAAATTAATACTTGCAATAGTAATTAATATCATCCCCAATGAATAAAATAATACTGCACCAAAACCAAATAACAACCCAGTAACTGACTTGCTCTGAGTATCAGAATTACTGATATCTTTTGAATCAAGTGATAAAAATATTATTCCAATAATTATTATTAGACTCCCAATCATTATTGTCAAATTATATTCTTCATCTAGGATAAAGATGGCTAGTATTATTGTAAATAAAGGGTATGTATTTACTAATGGTGCTGATATTTTCACACCTACTCTATTTTGACACGAGAAATATAGAGAATCACCTATAACTACATTAAATAAAACAGATAGAACTAGATAAACTACAACAATTCCAGGTAATAATAATTTTCTATAATCATTAAAGATTAATAAATGTAAAATGAATAATACACCTCCAATACCAGTTCGAATTAGATTGAGTTGGGAAGATGAACCATAATGATCTAATTTACGTATGATTACACTACTAATGGCAAATGTCGCACCTGATAGTATAGCTATGATTTCATTTATGTAGAGCATAATAATTCAGAATAATGTTTGTAGAAGATTAAACTTATTCTTGATTACATAAAAAAAGATGGATTCAGCAAATTTTGTAATAATTTTATAAAGATTATTAGATAGGTATTTTTATGATAAGACTTACCAAAATGCATGAGTAAAGATGTACCGATAGTGTATACCAAGGAAATAGATACAATAGAGTCAACAAAATTGGATCAATTAATTCAAATACTGGAAATTTCGTTTATTTTCCTAGTTATTTATACGTTAATTACATTATTTGACTCTGTTTTAAATGCTTCAAAATTATATGACCCAATATCTTCATTATATTTGGGAGAAAAAGATATAGGAAGTTTACGAGGAGGACAAGCAGAGGAGATAGTACGTGTTACTTTAATATTTAATTTCTTATTATTTATATTTTCATTGGTTTTTGGAGTGTGGATGCGTAGAACAAGAGAAAAATGGACCTATTCTCAAATGGGATTTGTATTAAGAACAGAAAAACATTCTACTAAAGATTTATTTGAAAAAGGTATCATTATTGGTTTATTCGCAGTAGTACTGCAATATACGATAATGACAATTACATTGTGGATTTACTCGGGTAGTTTTGAAGCAGGTGTACTAAATATTCAAGCATATACACATGATGGGAATTTATTCACTCCAAAACAACTTTACGCAGAGTATTATTTTGGTATAATAGAGATGGGTTTTATTTGGCCTGTTTCTGCAGGGTTCTTCTTTTTTGCTTATTGTAATAATTCATTAGTATCTAAATTTCCACGGGGTCTTGGAAATCTTCTTAGTTCATTATTTTATGTTTATTATTTAATTTTCTTTTTTATGATTACTCAACCCGGAAAATTAAATATATTATTCAGTAAAGAATTATGGAATCCA
>JAOUKW010000466.1 GCA_029882335.1 Candidatus Heimdallarchaeota archaeon
TGAGCTACAGAATCAACTACTCATCCTTAAATTGGGTAAAAGATACAAAGGTAAATTTACAATTGAAATTAAGTATTCTGGAAAAATTACTGATGGGCTAGTAGGTGTATATAAAAGTAAATATGAAGACCATGGGAAAGAATATACTGCTGTATTAAGTCAGTGTTTTGAAACAGAGGCGAGAAAAATATTTCCTTGTACAGATCATCCAAAATTCAAGGCAGCAATTGATTTTGAATTGGTTATAGATAAGGAATTAGATGCAATTTCAAATGAATCCATACTTGAAATAAAGCATTTGAATAATAATAAAAAATTGGTTAATTTCTATAGAACACCAATTATGTCAACGTATTTGTTTTTCTTTGCAGTTGCCAAACTGGAATATATAGAAGATAATTCTACAGATATTCCAATAAAAATTATAACAACACCAAATTTAGCAAGTAAATATGGAAACTTTAGCTTAGATTATGCAGTTAAATCATATAAGTTCTGCCAGAATTTCTTTAGTTTGCAATATCCCCTATCAAAGCTTGATTTAATTGGTTTAAAGAATTTTGTTTTTGGAGGAATGGAAAATTTCGGTGCTATTGCACTAAGGGAGGATTTATTATTAAAATTCCCCACGTCTTCCCAAGGAGATATTTATAGAATAAAACAGATTATCAGTCATGAGATATCACATCAATGGTTTGGCGATATTGTAAGCCCAATAGATTGGAAATATCTTTGGTTAAATGAAAGTTTTGCAACTTATTTTGCATATTTGACCATAGAAGAACTTGATGCAAACAAGCAATACTGGGAGGAATTTATCAGAATTGAATCAAAAATTGCCTTAAACAGTGATGGTTTATTAAATACAGTACCAATAGAATTAAGTGGAGAAGAAAGGCAGGCATTAAATATAAAATCAGCTCCAATAATTTATAATAAAGGAGCATCAATATTACGTCAACTTGCAACATATTTGGGTAAAAAGAATTTCAAAAAAGGAATACAATTCTATCTGAATCAATTTCAATATTCTGTTGCTAGTGGTAAGGATTTATGGGATTCATTTAATACTATATCCGATGAATCTATTACTGATTTTATGGAAAATTGGACACTTATTCCAGGTTATCCGTTAATCACCATTAAGAGAGGTACAAATGAATTAAAAATATCTCAGCAAAAATTCACATATTTACCTACAGAAAGCGAGCAATTATGGATAATTCCACTTTCAATTAAATTATTCAATGGAGATGATACTGAAGAGGAGAAAAGATTCCTTATGAAGGAAGAAGAGATGATAATTAAACTAAGTAAAAAGATTATCACATATAAAGTGAATTTAGATTTTGCTGGTTTTTATCGAGTGAGTTATACTCAAAATGAATTGAATAAATTAGGTAATTTAATTATTAACCAAGAATTAAATCCAATAGATAGATGGTCAATAGAGAATGACCTGTTTGCACTCCTTAGATCAGGAAAAATTAAGTTGAAACAATATCTCATCTTGTTGGATTATTACAAGGTTGAAGACAACCGATTAGTTATCCGAAATATTTTGGACAATCTATTTTCTTTATATTTAATTTTGGAGGGAGAAACACTTGAAGAATTAATTCAATCTGGAGGAAATTTAATATCTCATATCATCTATCGAATTGGACTACATAGGGCAGATAATGAAGACCCTAATTTTGAATTAATTAGAGGAGATATTCTTTATATTGCATCAATGTTTAATATCGATGAAGCAATAAATTTTGGAAAGGATCAATTTGAATTATTGAAGAATGGAAAAACTATTTCTAATGAATTAAGAGAGAGTGTACTTAGAATTGCTGCGAATTCATTAAATAATATAGATTGGTTTCTACAGGCAATTGATGATGCAGAAAATGAAAAGGATAAATTAGACTATGTATCTGCTATTTGTTTTCTATCAGATGAAAACCATTTAGATACGGTAAAAGACTATCTCATAAATAAACTTCCAAATAGACATTTACGTGATGCGATATTCTCATTGGTATTAAATAAAAAAGCAACCCAACTATGGAGTTGGTATCAGTTAAATTATGAAAAATTCAAAGATCTCCATCCAGTTCATTATCAATCGATCATATCTAAACTTATTCCTGCAAATTATTTAATTTTAGATCAAATAAAACAAGATCGCCAGAAAATAACTAATGAATATCCATTTTTATCAGATGCTTTTGACTTGGGTATTGAAAATGCAGAAATAAACCATAATATCTAATTAAATTACTTCAGTTAGATTGAAATCTTACATCCATTTTTTTGGAGCAGATTCAACCAATCATTAACCCAATCTTGAAATATCAAATTCCGGTTGTTTGTTAAATTTAGCGTTTGTAAATTAGTTAATGAGGAGATGCTTTTTGGAAGAGAATATAAATTATTATGATTTAATTCCAATTCAATCAAACCACTGAGATACCCAATCGTCTCTGGTAATGTAGTTATATTATTATTCCGGAGATAGAGATATTTTAAATTATCTAATCTATAAATATCATTAGGTATTGAAGATATTTGATTTCCATCCAAGTTTAAAGATTCTAACGACATTAATTCCAAAATACTACTTGGGAATTCAGTAAATAGATTTTCACCAATGCTTACAATTTTTATATTACTTAAATTGCCAAAGCTATTGGGTAAAGATGTTAATTGATTATTTGAAATAAATAATTCTCTTAAGTTGTAAATATTTCCGAAGTTCTGAGGTAATGATTGTAAGTTATTACCAGATAAAAGAAGTATAGTCAAATTTGATAGATTACAAATAGAATTAGGTATTTGTTTCAGCTTGTTTTCTGATAAATAAAACCGTTCTATGTTGACTAGCAGTCCGATTGATTCAGGGAGATCATTCAATTGGTTATTGAATAGATTTAGATAGGTTAATTTGGTTAAATGACAGATCCCATCTGAAATAGTTGTTATTCGATTACCAGCCAAATCTAATATAGATAAATTTGTTAAAGAATTAATTTCATCTGGATATTCTATTATCATATTTTCCGCAAGATTTAATTCTCTAAGTTTAATTAAGTGTTTTATCTCGGGAGGTAAG
>JAOUKW010000467.1 GCA_029882335.1 Candidatus Heimdallarchaeota archaeon
AGTGTGAACTACATCTGGTAAATCCCTATCATAGCTCAACAAAACATGCAAATTGTGGTGGTAACCTGAAAAGAAGCAGGGATCATTATGATATTACTAACTGTGGTAAATGTAATATTATGGTTAATACTCATTTGAATGCAGCAATTAACCTGGTTTCGTCCACGATCCGAAGCAGAAGCTGAATTCAGCTAGTTTGGCAGATTTTCCAAACTTAAAGATCTAGTGTTCATCCTTAAATAACTTATATTTTGATTAGCTTTTGATATATTATTTTAACTAACAAAGATTAGTTATTGGGATATTATATTCTGATAAACGAAAAACAATGAATTATTATACCAAACTCTTTTCTTTCAATATAATAGTATAAATATGGGAATTGAATAGATTAATATGAAGAAATTGTCTGTCTTAGTTCAAATTTTTAGGAGTATTCTATTTTTTATTGCATTCACTTTTGTTGTAATAATTCCGTCATATATTGCTATTAAGTTTTTCATTGCAGTTATAAAGGCAGTTATAACTCCTGCTTTAAGAAAACCTGTTCCTAGGTGGAAATTAGACATGAAAATGTATGAAGAAGGCGATAATAAAACTTTGTTTAATTTAAACACTGAAAATACAACTCAAAAAAATTTATCTGATGTCTCAGAAAAATAGAATGAGTTCATGAAAAAAATTACCCAAAATTCAGGTATTCATCCGATTTCATCTTAAAATATTTAAATAAAAACTATCCTACCTGTATTTGCTATATGTCGAGGAAAATAATTAATCGAACAATAAGTAAAACATCAAGGTATCGATTTAATTTCCTAACAAATCAGATTTATTTTAATGCTCAAGTCTGTAAAACCAAAATGGATAAAGAAGTAAGAAATTTGGTTGTTCTTTACTTTATGTATTTCTCTGTTTTTAGGAATAGATCTGTTGATTTTGACATGTACTTTGATGATCTAGTAAAAAAACTATCTATGGGTCATAAACTCCATGTAATTGCTATAAAATCTGATTTTGAAAAGTTATTTGGTAAGGAATTACTTCATACACCGCAGTTTATACTTAGGAAAAGGTCTTTCAAAAATCATACACAAAATATAATGTCTGTGATTACCTATCCAGAATTATTTCATAATGTACGATCATTAATTAATCGAATTCTTGTATTAAATGGCTGGGACTCGACTTTTAAATTCAGATATCAAATTAACTCTATAACAATTATTACAACTGCCGATCAAAGTAAAAAACGAAGGCACCAAAAATTAATAAAGAATACCTATGGTGAATTTTATAAATTATATCCCTATCAAGCATTAAGTACTGATGCTGTTTATTCCAAAAAAATTGCTAAGACAAAGAATATATCTTTTGTGTTTATGGAAGAACAATTAATGTTGATCATAAAGAAACCAGTAATAGATCGGTTTATTCGATCAACCAAAAAGCAACATCATCCTTTTGAATCTGATGGGCATATTAATTATACATTCCTTGATGAATTCGCAGATTTTATTCATGAAATAGTTTTGATTGAATTTAAAGAATTTATGGATTATTTAGAGGAATTATATAATTTCAAATTAAATGATCTCAGTTTATTGTACATGTTTTTTGAAAAAGGATTTAAAATTGTATCTCGATTTGGTAAGAAAAAATGAATCATTATCGTTTCACAAGGTGAATTAAATGACTAAATTAACTTTCTAATTAATCAAACTCATCAATATTTCTCAAAATATTTTTATATATGGGCAAATACATTTGATTAGTGAAAAAATTCTCTATATTTTTAATATTATTACTCTCATTCACCCTTGTAGGTGGTGCTGATGATGTTACTGTTAATCCAACAATAGACTATGCCAACTATGGTGATTTTGATGGTGATGGTTTTGAGGATGATGTTTACATCAATGTAACCATAGATCTTAGTGGTGCAAATGTTTATAATTTTCAGTATATCTTGACGCTTACCCTACCTTCTGGGTTATTTTATACTTATGAGTTTACTATTGTTACTGATAGCAATTTGGTTCTACATCATTATCTAATGGACCATGCAACAGAACCTGGATGGTATAATGTTGATGTTGATATAACAATGAAGACAGGTGGAATATCTCATGCACATGCAGACTATATATTCGATCCTCCTGGAGGTACACCTGGTGGGGGCCCTGGTGGGGGATAATTTTCTAATTTTGTGATGATATGGATGAATTAGACCAGCAAATATTTGTTTTACTTCTTGAAGACCCTTTTCGTAGCATTAATGATATTGCTAAGATATTAGAGGTCTCATTTAAAAAAGTTAATACAAGAATCGACTTAATGAAAGAAAAGGGAATAATCAGAAAAGAAAATAAAATAAATGATCCTATTTTTGGAGAACGTGTCGAGACTCATGTCTCTGCTAATATTAATACTAATAACTTAGGATTAATCAGGGATCATGTAATATTTTATGATATACCCAATAAAGAAACTTTAAACCATTTAGAATTATTTTGTGATATTCATCCATATACAACATATCGTTCTAAATTACTTAATAACAAATTTGGATTATATGTTCAGTTTGACTATCCACCTCAATTGAAAGAGGATTTGATACAAATGTACAAATATATTGGTCATATACTACATTTGAAGTTTAATCGGATAATAGGTACTGAAATGGTTTATTTAAAACCGAGTTTCTTCTATGAAAATCATTTACAATATCAAAATATTATAAATAAAAATGAAGATAAAACATCAGGAATGATTGATTTCTTCTGGAATAAGTACAATGAAGAAAAGAAAAATAGGAAATTAAAAATTATAAATCAAATTGACTCATTATCCCCGATGGATGTATCTTATTTATCTGAAATCCAACTGAAATTACTCCGAGAATTAACCATTAATGGTATTGTATCAATAACTGATTTGTCTACTTATTATGATCGTGATAAATCAACTATTTCACGCCACGTGGCAGCAATAAAGGAAAAATACATTAGAAATGGAATATTATATTTCAAACCAGATTTAAATCAGAGTTTTAATTCATTTAAATTAATTTCTGGTACATTTTCTTTTGGAAATAG